>JANQFD010000026.1 GCA_028278005.1 Chlorobium sp.
CCGGTTCTGATGCGCACGCACTGTTCGAGCGGGCTGACGAATATTTTTCCGTCTCCCACTTCGCCGCTGCCGTGCCTTGCCGATTCTACGATGGCATCAATCGTTGTATCGACAAAATCATCATTGACGGCAATCTCGATACGTATTTTGGGAATCAGGTTCGGTACAAATTTCCTCCCCCTGTAGATATCGATATCTTCCTGGCGTCCGTGGCCTGAGATCCTGCTGACAGATATCCTGGTAATATCCGCCTGGATCAGGGCCTCACGCACCGCATCCAGTTTGTCTTCCTGAATTATGGCTGTTATCAGCTTCATAGCAATTGAGTATTAGTTAAGATTGATAAGTCCATAACCGTGCTCCCCATGAAGACTCTGATCGAGGCCGGTCATCTCATCGGTCTCATTCAGGCGGAATCCTACGGTTTTTTCAACAAGAAGCAAAAGCACAATCGTTACCGCTGCCGCAAACACGATGGTAATACCCACCGCAGCAGCCTGCACTCCGAACTGCTGCCAGACACTCCAGCTTCCTCCAGCGGCTGCCGCTGCATCAGCCATCCAGCTTTCGCGAATAAAGAACGTCAGAGAGAGCGCTCCTACAATACCGCCGATACCATGAATACCGAACGCATCGAGACTGTCATCGTATCCTGCACGGTTTTTCACCTGTATGGCAAGAAAACAAATAGTTGCAGCCAGTGCACCAATGACGATCGACCCGGCAGGCTGTACAACCCCGGCTGCCGGTGTTATCGCTACAAGACCGGCAAGTATCCCCGAAACAACTCCAAGGGTGGTCACTTTTTTATAGAGGACCGCTTCGATGATGATCCATGCCGATGCACCGGCTGCAGCGGCAATCTGTGTCACGGTAAGTGCCCGACCGGTATCGAGATCACTGGCAACGGCACTGCCCGCATTGAACCCGAACCAGCCAACCCAGAGAAGCCCTGCGCCGATCATCGTCATAACAAGATTGTTGGGATGCATGACATTTTTCGGGTACCCTCTTCTTGCACCAAGGAAAAGCGCTGCGACAAGAGCGCTGATGCCGGAAGAGATATGGACCACGGTTCCGCCCGCAAAATCAATTGCGCCGCCCGGCCCCATATTGAAAAGAAAACCGTCCTCAGCCCATACCCAGTGACAGATCGGACTGTAGACCAGAATGCTCCACAAGGCTATAAAAAGCACATAACCCCTGAAACTCACTCTTTCAGCAAACGCACCGGCAATCAGTGCAGGCGTGATTATGGCAAATTTCCCCTGAAACATGGCAAAGACGTACTCCGGTATTCCCGAATCGAGAATCGATTCATCAATACCCTTGAGCAGCACATAATCCGGATTCCACCCCACGATCCCCCCGAGGATGTTCGGCCCGAAACTCAGGGCGTAACCTATCGTCGGCCATAAAACCCCGATAATCACCATGGCTGCAAAACTATGCATCATTGTACCCAGAACATTTTTGGTCCGCACAAGACCTCCGTAAAACATTGCAAGTCCCGGAACCATCAACAGAACAAGCGTGGTAGCAGTCAGCATCCATGCCGTTGTTCCAGAGTCCGTTACCTCGCCAGAGGCCCAGGCATTTCCGGCAGAAGCCATAGCCAGCAACAGCAGAAACCCGGCCCTGATCAGCTTTTTACCCATAACAGAAACGTTTAATTGTTTATATCCTTATTTTTTTAACCAACGGGAACAATTTAAAAAAATAGTTAAGACATAAAAACGCATTATTGTAATAAATTACATTTTAGTGGTATTCAACACTAAAATGTACGATCCGAACCTGAAAAACCGGATTTGCATGAATCCGGTTTAGAAAGCATTGTGACAACAATCATTTTGCTGTAACGTACAGGGAAATATCAACTGCGCTGCAGCCGCGCTCAAGGAAAGCCCGGGCGCATATGAAGACAGGAAGTTTTTTGCGTAAGAAAACTTTTCTTTTTGAAATACGTAGCTTTCAGGAGTAAATTCATGTTATCAGCCAATGGTTGGCTGATCGCTACCAGGTAACTTGTGCTTTTGGTTATTTGGCAGTGTTTCTCTTTCTATCAAAGCACATGTTATCTCGATACTTACAATGAACATTTACATTGGCAATCTACCCTACAGCACCACTGAAGATGAACTTCGTGACAAGTTTTCTGAATTCGGTCAGGTAGATAGAGCGAACATCATCAAAGACAAGTTTTCAGGTCGCTCCAAGGGTTTCGGCTTTGTTGAAATGCCAAAAGACGAAGAGGCACAAACCGCCATCGAGTCGTTGAACGACAGTGATTTTAATGGCCGCTCGATCAAGGTGAATCAGGCAAGGCCACGTGAAGAGCGTCCCCCCCGCCGGGAAAACTACTGAACGCTTTATAAACAGGAAACATCGTCCTGCAGCTTTGCACTGCAGCCTTTTTTGCAGTTACCCTCGATTTTTCTGCCGAAAGGGCAGTTATTCCGATACCATCACGATAGTTGGTTTCTGCACGATCAGGTTGTTCGGATAGGAGACTATCTGTCCCTCGGTATTCCTGATTTTCAGGTGGAACAGTTCCATATCCACTACCCGGCCCTCCATACTGTTGTCGCCGTCCACAATCCTTATTGTGTCGCCGATTTTGTATGGCGCAGAAAAAAAGATCACAAAAGAAGCGGTTATATTGCTCAGGATTGACCAGCTTGCAAACAACCCGACGCCAATAACCGCAAACATCGAGGAGAGTATCACAAGAGCAGCCTGAAGGTCGATCCCCCAGATAAGCACCAGAGACGTCAAGAGTGTTGTCAGGTAAAACACATTGAAAAACTTCCTGATATAAAACACTCTCTGATCAGGAAAATGCTGTTTCCTTGTATACCGTTTAAGGCTTTTTAACGTGGCTATCTGCAGGAACGAGTAGATGAGGATAGCAATACATGTCGCTATGACATTTATGGGCAGAGGGGTATCGAATATATCCGGCATTGTTGCATAAAAAAAGCAACTGGAGAAAAGCACTCTTCATGAGCGCCGGATCTCCAGCTGCACTGTTTACAAGGCAACTGAACGTCAATTATTTTTTCAGAATAACGCCAAGATCTTCAAGAAGAGCCTGCAGGTCTTCTTCATGCTCAACCTCGTCCTCGAGGATCTGAACAGCAATATTGTAGGTTACAGGATCTTTCATGCCGATCTCTTCTATGATGCTGTTGTATGTGGATATGGCACACTGTTCCCCTGATATGTTCTGTTCGAGAATCATTTCGACAAACGGATTGTCCGGTGCATCGTAACCGCAGTTTGTCCATTCAAACCATTGTTTGGGTGTTGTCAACGGTTTCCCGCCAAGCTGTATGATACGATTACTGACCATATCGGCATGGCGAAGTTCATCGGCAGCGTGCTGCATCAACTCGGCAATGACCGCATCCTTCACCGGACCTTCAACAATCTTGGCTCCGATCCAGTACTGATAATAAGCAAGCCATTCATCGGCAAAAGCCTTGTTTAACAGTTCAAGCACCCTGCCAAGATGCTCTCCAACTATTTCACGGCCTCTGGTTCCCATTGGTTCTCCTTTTTTTGTTTTCTTTTCGTTTCATTCCCGCTACAAACAGCGTTGCTGCAGCAGGTCATTTTACTTGTTGTGTTCAACCAGATCCGCGAGTGCCTCACGAAGCGACGGATGAGCGAAACGGTAATTTTGTCCATCAAGAAACGCAGGGACGACTTTCTGGCCCTTCGTCGCGTACTCGGCGCCTTCTCCCATGAGAATCTGCAAGGCGAATTTTGGAACCGGGACCAGTGAAGGCCTTGTCAATACAGCCCCCAGATCACCGGCAAATTCTTTCATGGAAACAGGATGCGGTCCGACAAGGTTTATGGGCCCCTGGTACGAGGTATCTTCTATTGTTCTGCGG
>JANQFD010000027.1 GCA_028278005.1 Chlorobium sp.
CCCTGATTCTGCCAGTGCCTTGGCAATTGCAAAGACATCCCGGTATTCCTGGTCCCCCTCCCTGATACGGGCGGAACCGAAAATTGCTATACGGTAATGCGGATCCATAATTACTGTTGTTTATCCTGAAAAATGCATGAGCGCCCGAACACTCTGATTTTGTCTTTTGACCTTTACTGTTTGACGTAATCTTTTGCCCACTGCTGACCGCTTACTGATTCCCCCCTTGTCGACTGCCTACTGAAGACTGCCGACTGTTTTTTCCCCTTGTCACTCACCCACTGCCAACTGATTTCCCCACCATTTCCTCGAACTCGACCTCGGAGATCACTTTTATCCCGAGCTTGAGGGCCTTTTCCAGCTTGCTGCCGGGCCTGGCCCCCGCAACGACAAGGTCGGTATTTTTACTGACGGAAGAAACAACCTTCCCTCCGCGCTCATGCACAAGATCAGCAGCCTTCTCACGGGTGTGGCGTTCCAGCCCCCCGGTAAAAATCACGCTCATTCCGTCGAAAACATGACCGCCCTCTGCCGCAGGTTTCGCGGCGGTAAAACATAGTCCGGCGGTTCTGAGTTTTTCGATCATTCGAGCTGCAGACGGTTTTTTGAAAAAGAGGTGGACACTTTCGGCAATCACCGGACCGATGTCCGGAACTTCGGCTATCTGTTCGGCTGAAGCCTTACGCAATGTATCAAGGGAACCGTAGGCCGATGCAAGCTCACGTGCCGTAGCAAGCCCTACATGACGGATTCCAAGCGCAAACAGTACACGATCAAAACCCCGCTTCCTGCTGTCATCGATCGCCTGCAACAGATTTGCCGCGGATTTCTCGCCCTGGCGATCGAGCGTCAACAGGTTTTCGAGTGCCAGCGTGTAAAGATCCCCCGCATCATAGACCTGTTTGCTGTTAACCAGCTGGTCTATGACGGCCTTGCCCATACCGTTGATATCCATTGCATTGCGCGACGCGAAATGCTCAAGGCGCGCTTTGACCTGCGCCGGGCAGGTTTCCTCGTTGGGACAGTAGACGTTCACCTCGTCGGGAGGCCTTTCCAGTGGTGTGCCGCAGGAAGGACAAACTTCCGGAACGGTTATGATCGCGGCGTTTTCCGGACGTTCCTCTTTTACTATGCTGATAACCTTGGGAATGATCTCGCCCGCCTTTTCAATCTCCACTGTGTCGTTCAGCCGGACATCGAGCCGTTCAATCTCGTCGAGATTGTGCAGGGTTGACCGCGAAACCGTCGTTCCGGCAAGTTTTACCGGCTCAAGTTCGGCTACAGGCGTAATGGTGCCGAGCCTGCCGACCTGGAACACCACGCTTACAAGCACCGTTCTCGCTCTTTGCGCCGGATATTTGTAGGCTATGGCCCATCTCGGGCTTTTCGACGTGGCCCCGAGTTCTGCCCAGAGAGAAACGTCGTCGAGTTTGAGCACAACACCGTCTATCTCGTAGGGAAGCTTCCAGCGTTGCTCATGCCAGTCACGAATAAACCCGTAAATATCTTCGATATCGTAACATAACCGATAGTGTCCGCCGGTGTAAAATCCCAGATACTCAAGCTCTTTCAACCGTTCATGATGTGGAAGATCGTCAAATGGCGCGCTTTTCAAATAGTAGGCCACAAAAAAAAGTTTTCTGCGTGCCACTTCGGCCGAATCCTGCAATTTAAGCGTTCCGGCCGTTGCGTTTCTGGGATTGGCAAATTGCTCGTCTTCGGGTCTGGAACCGTTGAGGGCCGTAAAATCCTCTTTCCGCATAAAGACTTCACCCCTCACCTCGATTTCGGCGTCATACCCGCCGGAAAAAAGCGTCTCCCCGGAAATCCCGCGAAGCCGGAGGGGGACCGAGCGAAGTGTCCTGATATTGGGTGTGATATCGTCACCCTGAACTCCATCGCCCCGCGTTGCGCCCCGCACCAGTTTGCCGTCGCGATAGAGCAGGCTGACCGCAACACCATCGAATTTAAGCTCTGCAACAAATGCGGGTCCGTTCCCGGATTGCGAACCCTGGGGAAGAAGTTTCAGCACCCTTTTGTAATAATCGCCAACCTCCTCGATCGAGTAGGTATTCGAAAGGCTGAGCATACGTTCGCGATGGGTGACGGATGGAAATTCCTTGGTAATCCAGCCGCCCACCCTCTGGGTGGGACTATCGGACGTTCTGAGGTCGGGGAATTCCTGTTCAAGTTCGATGAGCTTCTCAAGCATCCTGTCGAACTCATAATCCGATATCACCGGTTTTGCAAGAACGTAGTAGAGATAGTTATGCCGGTCAAGCTCTTTGTGTAGCCGCTCGATCTCCAGAGCTGCATCCTCTTTACGCATGTTTTTCATCCCAGGCATTTTCGACTGTCATGTGTTTCAATTCTTACTTGGTTGATGACAAAGCCCAGCCGGCAAGATTCCTGATAAATGAAAGAGAACCGCCAATCCCCAGTTTATCGTATGTAGCTTTCAATACCCTGGGATAGCGCCATGCGACTTTCAGAAGAACGGCCACAAAATCATCCAGGCGCATCTCGTCCCGGAACATGGTCTCTCTGTAACGCCCGGGCAATCCGTCAAGGACGATCATCACTTCGTTCATGAGTTCATTGACGAATCCGGGCGAATCGGTCCGGGCATCAAAGCACATGTATTTCATGAGATTTGCCATAGATGCGACATTCGGCTCAAAAGCGCTGATCTTTTCGAGATCCGTCCGAGAAAGACATCCCGCACCCAATGCACTGTCAAGTCCGGATGTCAAACGGGGAAGGTTGCGCACCATCGAGCCAAAACCGCAGAAGGTCAATGGAGAACCGAGTGAAGCCGCATCACCGAAAAGCAGAATGTTATCGTCAGCAATCTCCCTTGTCCTTGTGAATCCGCTGTGGGAGTATGCCGGAATGATCCCGAAAACCGGACGGTGAATCCTGAAATGCTTACCGGGTTTTTTATATGCCGGCAGTTTCCTGAAATATGTCTCAAAAAGCCCGAGGAGCGTTTTGTCATTGTCGGAATCCAGGGCATCGTAGAAAAAAAGGTAGGTGATATAATCGTCACCCTCAGCGGGGAATCCCTCCCAGATCAGCTGACGCCCGCTACCGGCAGAGGTATCGGCCGCCTCGGTACTTGCAAGGATCTCCCCTGTCTCGTAATCCACATCCGTGAATCCCGAGGCTATTGTCCCCACGGTAGGGCAGACATGTGTCTGCGGCCGGCCCTTGTTAAGCTGCATCGCTATCGGAGAGAGTATTCCCATGACATCGACAAGCACTCTTGTTTTGAAAAAAAGAGTCTTCCCTTCATGGTTTTCGACCTCCACGACAACATGATCCTGAAATTTGTAACACCGCCTGAACGTTGTCCGGTCGAGAATAACGGACTCTTTTTCAGAGAGAATTTTCCGCTTGGCAATACCGAGAAGACGATCCGCATCGACCGCACAGTCAAGCACATTATCGATATACAGCCGTTTCCGGTTACTGTTTTCAACAAAAAACTCAACCCATCCGGTCCTGTAACGCCGAACTATGACATCATCAATCTCTTCCGCAGTAAATATCCCGGTCTCTTCAAGCTTTTCAAGCTCCTGGCGTGATATGTTCCAGTCCCTCGTCGATTTTCCCGAAACATGGCGATCGATAAGCAGAACCCTGTAGCCGTAACGCTCGGCCATAACTGCCGCATGAAGCAGCCCGAGAGTGCCCCCGGCATAAAAAATATCGCAGTCACCACCTACCGCGGCCCCTTCAGGCAGCGCGCTGCCGGGCAATATCGAGTCGTCGGCAGGAACCTGATGGATCTGCTCCCAGTAACGATCGAGCCCGACAATCCTCTGCAAATATTCCTCGCCACCCTGCAGGTCCGAAAAGTATCTATGGACAAGCGGATGGGAACTGCTGATTTCTTCGAGCATCATCTCCTGTTTTTCTTTACGGTAACAGCGTCATTGAAAAAACTCACAGCCTGCTGTCGCTATCTATCTTTCCATCTACGAGATGGATACGGCGTTTCGCCCTGTGAGCAAATTCTTCATCGTGCGTCACAAAAATAACCGTCTGGCGGTATTGTTCGTTGAGTTTCTCGAACAGCTCATAGACCTGGTTCCCGGACTTCGAATCAAGATTGCCCGTCGGCTCGTCACCCAGAACAATCTTCGGGTTGTTTGCCAGAGACCTTGCAACGGCAACTCTCTGCTGCTGACCTCCTGAAAGCTGGCTCGGCCGATAATCATACCGGTCGCTCAAACCAACCGTGTCAAGCAGCATCTGTGCACGATCACGTATCTCTGCTCTTGTATGGCTGTTATTGATCATCATCGGCATACTGACATTCTCGACAGCCGTGAACTCGGGAAGAAGAAAATGAAACTGATAGATGAAACCGATTTTTTCATTCCTTATTTTCGACATCTCATTCTCATTCTTGTCGGTAATATTCATCCCGTCAAGCCAGACCTCTCCGAAAGTCGGCTTGTCCAGCCCGCCCATTATATACAGCAATGTCGATTTGCCGGAACCGGAAGGCCCTGTAATCGAAATAAACTCTCCCTCCTCGATTTCCAGTGACAGCCCGGGAATAATTGTCTGGCGAATATCACGGGAGAGCTCGAGCTCTCTTCTTACAGAGACAAGTTTTAATATGGTTCTGGGCATCGCTGAAACATATCACGCTATCTGATTACAGGCTTGACAATGGACATCGGCCGGTTATCATAATAAGCAAAAAACACCTGTCAATCTCGAAAGCATCGATCGTCCGGGCATTTTCACAATCGTCTCTTTTTTCCCATCCCGTAACAACTTTTTACCTGCCTGCATCGTTCAATAACGTATTATCTGAAAAGATGTTAAAATACAGATGGCTGTATCAGGGAAAAAAGTGTGTTTTATAACCGGAGGATCCGGACGTCTTGGAAAAGAGATTGCCGTTTCACTGGCCCAAAACGGTTTTACTCTATTCTTCACCTACAACAGGTCACCGGAAAAAGCGGAGGAAATCCTCGACACTGTTCGTCCATTCGCTCCCGGATCGAAAATAGCCCGCTGTGACGTATCCAGCGTAGCCGATATAGAAGCCGCATTCAAAACGTTCACAGAGCATTTTACCCGGCTCGACCTGCTGATTCCGAGCGCTTCCAATTTTTTCAGTACCGCTCTGCCGGACGTAACCGAGCACGAATGGCAAAGCCTTGTCGACACAAACCTGAAAGGTACGTTTTTTACCATGCAGGCAGGTGCCAGGATCATGAAAAGCCAGCCGTTTGTCTCACGCATCATTACCATGACCGACATTTCCGCCAATCTTGTCTGGAAAAATTTTGCGCCCTATACTGCATCGAAAACCGCAATTCAGCATCTCACAAAGGTTTTTGCAAAAGTATTCGCGCCTCAAATCCTGGTCAATTCCATCGCGCCCGGTACCGTTACGATAAATCCTGAATGGAATGACAAGCCTTTTGACGAGCTTGTACAAAACATACCCTTAGAACGCATAGGAGCACCCGCGGATATCATGGAAGCCATACTGTTCCTTGCCAAAAGCAGCTATGTTACAGGACAGGTTATCAATGTCGATGGAGGGAGGCTATTAAACTGATTTAGCCATGATCATTCAATTATATATATTTGAAAGACTTTTACATCTCGTAACACCTGAACATCGCAGGGAAAAAACTGACGTTTTTTTTCCGGATGTTCTTCAACGTATACCATCATGATACAGGAAATACCGGACAGTCAGCCTGTAAACGGCGAATCGGAACAGCAACACTCCGGGAAATCTCCCATACCCGAACAGGTTGAGGTGATCAGCGACAATGTTTCCAGGATGTACAACCAGTTCAAGGAAAGCGAGCAGTATGAAGAGATCAAGGACAAGGCCGTGAAAGTCACGGAATACATAAAGGAAAATCCGATTCCATCGGTATTGTATTCACTCGGAGCAGGATTTGTCCTCGGATTGCTGCTTCACAGAAAACATTAATAACCGATAAATTCTTCAGAAGCGTATGTCTCAGGCTGAAAAAAGGGATCAGGAAAAACATGAAGACAATGCAAAAGGGTTCGGGAAACTGATTGAGAGCACCGTTACTTCGAGCTATGATGATCTGCTGGCAATTATCGAAGCCAGAATGGAGCTTGTCAAAATCGAAATCACCGAGAAAATTGCCATTGCAACCTCACTGCTCATTATTGCGCTCGTTCTTTTCGCAGGCATCGTGTACCTCATAGCAACCATTGCACTCTTTATCGGTGAACTGCTTGGACACGCTTATCTCGGCTATCTTGCGGTAAGCGGGTTTTTCCTGCTCCTTGTCCTGATTTTCACAAAGATAAGCCCCGAGCTGTTGAAAAATATTATCCATAAACTCCTTCTTTCCTCTAATGGGAAAAAAAGTTGAACCTTTGAAAAACATCGAGGCAAGAATCCACGAACTGGAAAACAGTATCCATGAACGTGAGCAGCAGTTAAAAGAACGTGCGGGCCGGTTCAAGGAAGAGCTGCAGGAAGAAATGTCTCCCGTGGAGCTGATTAAAAAATACCCGCTACAATTAAGCGGAGTGTCTCTTGCTATCGGCTTTCTTGCCGCAAAAATAGTGCGGGCTGTTATGACGCCCTCTTCCCGTAAAAGCACTCAACCTGCTTCAAAACCGAAGAGCGAGACTTCGGAACTGAAAAGTGCCATGAGCTCTATAGGTATCGACGTCCTTCGTTCCGGCAAGGATCTGGCCTTCAATTACCTCAAACACTACCTGGACAATAAAATGAAGTCCGGTAAAAGCAGCGGTTAATCCCAAGGGCTCTTCAATTCATTGTCACTAGTCCCGTTTGCATCGGGAGAGTACGCCGACCTGTCGGGATTGCAACAACTGCGGCGCTTTACCGGTTTTCACGTTCACCCGGAAGGCAAAGAAGAATCTCACAATATGCACAGTATAAAAGACTGTTGTTAATACACTTACTATTATTGAGCATTTGCTGAAACGCTCGGTTCAGGCTAAAGAGTGGTGTTCCTCTGTTGGCAGTTGACTCTGCACATGCTATATTCGTCGGGTCACCGGAAACGGAAATTACCAACAAAACCTTACCGTGAAAGTAAATCTGGACAGAACATCGTCGGGCTTCTGCATAGGTGTGCAAGGCACCATACATCTTGCCGAAGAGAAACTCAGGGAGCTTGACGGTAAGCTTTACTGCCTGGGGGACATTGTCCACAATGAAGTCGAGGTAAAGCGCCTCGAAGAGCTTGGACTGATAACCGTCGACAACGATACCTACAAGCAGCTCAGGAATGCGCCCGTACTTATCAGAGCTCACGGCGAACCCCCCTCTACATACAGAACGGCAGAACGCAACGAGCTGTCGATTACGGACTCCACCTGTCCGGTTGTTTCGAAACTTCAGCGCACGGCAAGGCTGCTGTATGAGTTGGGATTTCAGATCATCATCTACGGAAAAAAAGCGCACCCTGAGGTAATCGGTATCAACGGACAATGCAACGATCAGGGCATCATCATCAAACACGCCGACCTCTCGGTTCCGGAAGAAACTGCGTCTATTGATTTCACACGCCGGACCGCCCTGATTTCACAGACAACGATGGATGTTCCCGGCTTTTATACCCTGAAGGAAAATCTCGGGAAGCTTTTTTCCGGTAAAAACGATTCTGACGGAAAACAGGAATCAGTGACATGGAAAGATATCCGGGATATCGATCTTACGGCAGAAATGACCGGCGTGCGGACTTTGCCGCACCTTGTTTATAAAGACACCATCTGCCGCCAGGTTTCGAGCAGGAACAGCAAGCTGCATGATTTTGCAGCGGCAAACGATATCATCATTTTCATCGCAGGGAAAAAAAGTTCGAACGGTCAGGTTCTTTTCAACATCTGCAAAAAGTCCAATCCCCGCAGTTATTTCATAGAGAATGTAGCCGATCTTGAGGATAAGTGGTTTTTCGAAAACGGGAAACCTGTCGGAAATGTCGGCGTTTGCGGAGCGACCTCGACGCCGATGTGGCTCTTGGAGAACGTCGCAAGGCATATTGAAAACACCTATGCACCCTGATCGCCTCACGTTATTTGTTTATCATGATGAATACTGTCTCCTTCACTCTGAACGGAAATACGGTCACCGCCGAAGCGGGGGTTTCGATCCTTGAAGCCGCAAAACAAAACGGCACCGCTATTCCAACCCTTTGCTATCATGAATCCCTGCACTCCCTCGGCTCATGCTGGATGTGCATCGTTGAAATCAAGGGGAAACACCGCTTTGTGCCCGCCTGCAGCACCGCTGTAACTCCCGGCATAGTGATCGAAACCGACAACAGCGAGCTGTACGCCATTCGCAAGAAAAATCTCGAACGGCTGCTCGAGCATCACTGCGGCGACTGCAGCGGGCCATGCGAAGTTTCATGCCCTGCCGGCTGTGATATTCCTGCATTTGTCTCCGCCATTGCAACGGACAACCATCGTGAAGCCATACGGATCATCAAGGAAGACATTCCACTCCCTGGGATTCTCGGCAGGGTCTGCCATGCCCCCTGTGAAGATGAATGCAGAAGACACGGTGTTGACCAGCCGCTATCCATCTGCGCCCTTAAGCGATTTGCCGCTGACAGGGATACGGTTTCAGATAACCGCTACCTGCCGTCCTGCAAACCCAAAACAGGCAAAAAAGCCGCTATAATCGGCGCCGGGCCTGCCGGGCTCTCTGCCGCATACTACCTGTTGAGGGATGGGCATGAGGTGAGAATATACGATTCGCATGATGCCCCGGGGGGGATGATGCGTTACGGTATCCCTCCATTCAGACTGCCTCTCGACATCATCGAGGCAGATCTCGAACCCATCAGAGCAATGGGGGCGGAATTTGTCGGCAATACCGTTTTCGGCAGAGACATCACTCTCGACAGCCTCAAAAAGGAAGGATTCGACACTATTTTTCTTGCATTCGGCGCACAGAAAGCCGTACGGCTCGGAATAAAGGGCGAGGAAACAGACGGCGTGATTTCGGGAATCGATTTTCTGAACAGATTTGCATCCGGCAGCGCTGTCAATCCTGGCAAAAGGGTGCTTGTGATAGGAGGGGGCAATACAGCTATAGATGCTGCAAGAACCGCACTCAGGCTGGGAGCCGGATCGGTTCGCATTCTCTATCGCAGAACCATCGGGGAAATGCCTGCAAACCGGAGCGAGATTGAAGAAGCCCGGCATGAAGGGATTTCGATCGATATGCTTACAGCACCTGTCTCCATCGAAAAAACGGACAACGGCCTTCTGGTCACGGTGATGAAGATGTCGCTTGGCGAACCCGACGAGAGCGGAAGACGCCGTCCTCTGCCGGTTGAAAACTCGGCATACTGTCTCAATGCCAATCTGGTTATTTCCGCTATCGGGCAGTACGTTGACAACAGCGCTCATGAAACGGAGGGGGTAAGCTCGGCAGAGACAGGCACCGTCTTTGCCGATCCGGCAACCTTGAGAACATCGATACCGTGGGTTTTTGCCGGCGGTGACTGCGTAACCGGTGCGGATACCGCCGTCAATGCAGTCAGGCAGGGGAAACATGCTGCACAGGCAATCGATGCTTTTCTTCGCGGAGAGCCGGTGACAGCGCCGTCAACCGCTTTTCACTCAAGCTACGGTCCCAGGGACCGGGCGCCTGAAGAATTTTACCGACGCACCACCCCTTCGCCGAGGGCCAGGGCTGAAGAACTTTCACCCGATATTCGGATTTCCGGTTTCGAAGAGGTATCCGCCGGTCTTGCTGAAGAAAACGCAAAAGAAGAGGCGCAACGCTGTCTGCATTGCAGCTGCATAAGCAAACATGACTGCAGATTGCGTGATCTTGCTTCAAACTACGGTGTCTCTCAGGAATGCGGAAAAGAAGAATATGAAGGCTTCTCGGTCGACCGGGGAAAAGGGATCAGATTCGAGAGAGAGAAATGCGTCGACTGCGGCATTTGCGTA
>JANQFD010000033.1 GCA_028278005.1 Chlorobium sp.
GAAAGAGCAAAAAGTGTTTTAACCTGAAATTCTTCAATATGTTACGTTTGCAGGCCCCTGTGGATCAGGATCTCCCGATGTTTTTATTGCTATCGGGAGCACTGGCGCTTTTTTTACTTCTTTTCGAGGGGCTGGTCAGAAAAACATCTATGAGGGGCTTTGTTCTCAGGAAAGTACTGCATTTGAGTCTGGGAGTACTGTTGTTTTTCTTGCCGGTATTGTTTGTGACAAACTTTTATCCGGTTATGCTGGCCGTGATCTTCATGGCGTTTAACGCAGCGGCTGTTCGCTTCGGACTTCTGCATGTACTGGACAGTAAAAATGATACAACGAGCCGCGGAGAGAATAACCCGACCAGTTACGGGCCTGTTTTGCTGCCGGCCGCTTTTATCCTGCTGTCGTTGTTTCTCTGGGAGAGCCATGCATGGATTTTGCGTACTTCGGTAGTTGTTGCCGGTACTGCCGATGCTCTTGCAGCGCTTGTCGGAGGTTCTCTCGGCAAGGTTCACATTGAAAACCTCACGAAAAGCAGGAAAACCATCGAGGGTTCTCTGACAATGTTTGTCGTTGGTTTTGTGATGCTTCTTGCCTGCCTCTTTTTTTTCGATAGCAGTGCTCATTCTCTGCTGTCCGAGGCAGGGTGGTTTCAGATCGTGGCTTTTGTCCTGCTGCTTGCTTTAATCGCGACAGCAGTCGAAGCGCTGCTTTCCTCAGGGTTTGACAATTTTTTTGTTCCTCTGGCAATTGCATATGTGCTGTATATCATCGCTATCGGTCAGGGCGGGCTTATGACGGGCTTTCTTGTCGGAGGACTTTGCGCTCTGCTGCTTGCTGTGTTATCTGTCAAGGTGAAGTTTCTCGACAATAGCGGGGCGACGGCTACTTTTCTGCTGGGCACCACTATTTTCGGCATTGGGGGACTTGAATGGACCGTACCATTGCTCACCTTTTATCTGTTGTCTTCATTCTTGTCGAAGATGGGCAGAAAAAGAAAAGCCAAATTCGATCTGGTATTCGAAAAAGGTTCCCAGCGTGACGCGGGTCAGGTCTATGCCAACGGGGGAATAGCATGGCTGGTCATGATTATTTATTCATTAACCGGCGATCAGGCTTATTTTTTTGCATATCTTGGAACTCTCGCCGCTGTTCAGTCCGATACCTGGGCAACAGAGATCGGTACCATGTGGCCCGACCCCAAGGCATGGCTTATCACGACAATGAAACCTGTGCCTGTAGGTACATCGGGAGGTGTATCATTTCCCGGTACATTTGGTGCATTTGCCGGTGCTCTTCTTATCTGTGCCAGCGCAATTCTGATGCAGGTTGACTGGCTGATCGACTACGGTATTCTGCAGTCGTTCCTGCTCATCGGTTTGTCAGGACTTTTCGCAAGCCTTGTTGACAGTTTTTTTGGTGCAACGATCCAGGCTCAGTATTATGATCCTGTGAGGGAAAAGGTGACTGAACGGACGCACAGTTACCGGAGCGACGGTACTGTGGTGAAAAACAAGCTTCTCAAGGGGTATCATTATATCAATAATGATATAGTCAACACCTTCTGCGCGCTTAGCGGCTGTGCCCTGGCATTTTTCTTTTCACAGAGCATGTGATGGTATTACAGTGAACAAATAAATCCATTTTACCTATGTTTACATCCAGGATCGGTTTTTTTTCTCTTCTCGCCGACACAGGACCGGTAGTGTTGTTTGTGCTTGCAGTTCTGCTTCTGTTTTCCGTGCTGTCATGGACTATCATCATCACGAAAGCGGCCTCGATAAAAAAGGCGTCATCGGATTCAAGAAGATTTCTGGATTACTTTTTCGACGTTTCAAATATTGACAAGGTTTTCGGAGAGACCGAGAATTACAGGAACGGTTCGATTGCAAGGGTTTTCAGGGCGGGATACATAGAGTACCGTGCGCTTGGTGACCTTAAAGATGTCCGGAAGAGTGAAGATCGTATAGCAAGGGCCATAAGGCGTGAAGCAAATGAGGAAACCAGAAGCCTTGCCCGGTATGTTCCGTTTCTCGCCACGGTTGGCAATACCGCTCCTTTCATAGGCCTTTTCGGGACAGTTTGGGGTATTATGAACTCGTTTTTAAGTATAGGAGTAACACAGTCCGCATCCCTTGCAACCGTTGCGCCGGGGATTGCAGAAGCACTTGTCGCTACCGCTGCAGGTCTTGCCGCTGCTATTCCTTCGGTTATCGCCTATAACTACTTTACCCAGCAGATCAATGCAATTGAAAGGGATATCGAGGATTTTTCCGGTGAATTTGTAAAATCGTTTGTCAATGAACTCAGGTAACGGTTCGGGCAGAACAGGCAGAGGTCAGAGCAGGCTGTTAAGCGAGATAAATGTGACCCCGTTTGTCGATGTCATGCTTGTCCTGCTGATTATTTTCATGGTTACGGCTCCAATGATGATACACGGGATAAAGGTGCAGGTACCGGAGACATCGCATGAAAAAATCGATGTGGAGCCTGAAGCTCTGATCATAGGCATAGATGAAAACAGGCAGGTTTTCATCAATAAATACCAGCTTGCGCCGGAAGAACTGAAAGAACGTCTGCCTCAGATTGTCGATATAAAGGCAAGCGGGGAGATTTATCTGAAAGCCGACAAGTCGCTGCCTTACGGTTTTGTGATGTTCGTTATGTCTCAGATCAGGGAGGCGGGGATCGAAAAAATTGGAATGGTTACAGAGCCGGGGTCTTTTTCCGCGGGTGATGCCATAAACCGGGATGCGTATGAATAGACCTGACGAGCGGAACAAGCAGAATCGTCTTTTTTTTTCAGCTTTTGCCCTGTCTGTTCTTCTGCATGTGCTGATTCTTGCCGGGGGTTTGTATCTGCAGTATCTGTCAACAGTAAAACGTCCCCGGCTGAAAACAGTCGATGTGACCCTTGTGACATTGCCGGGGCCGGGTTCACCTTCCATATCCCGGATGCCTTCAGTAGAACCGCCCCTGCCGGAAACACCGGAATTGCCGCCCGATCCGGAGCCCGAACCTGAACCCAGGAAGCCGGAAAAACCTGCGGTGGCGGTTGAGCCGGAAAAGCCCATAAAACAGGTTCCGAAAAAAAAACCGGTTGAAAAACCAAAGCCAAAAAAACCGGTAAAGAAAAAGCTGCAGGAGCTGGAGAAGAAAGTAAAGCAGGATCAGCCAAGTGAGTTCGAGCGCACACTTGCCCGTCTGGAGCGGAAGGTTCAACAAGGTCCTCCTTCCGATCTATACAAGCGAACCGGCCCAGGAGGGATCGGCAGGGGAGAAGGCGCTTACGGGGCTCCGATGAGCCCCTATGAAAGATATCTTTCGAAAATAGCCATGATCATTCAGCGGCACTGGTCGTTTACCCCTCACCTGATCAGGGAAAAGGGGGGTATCGAAGCGTATGTCGCACTGACGGTTCAGCCGGGCGGAACGGTGAGTGATATTACGTTTGACCGGAATTCCTCGAGCAGATATTTCGATGATACGGTGTTGAAAGCAATTGAAAAAGCATCGCCTTTCCCTCCCGTGCCCGGCGAGGTGAGCGGAACCGCATTGCGAATCGGTCTTGTATTCACGCCAAAGGGAATAGAGTAAGATGGAAAGGCATGTGTAAGGCTTGTAAATTACGTTTCGAGTTTACTATTTTTACCCCGACGGGTGGTTTGGATCTGCTGTTTGGATATTGGGTTGACGAGATGATAGACAGGTAGTGTTTTTGGCGTTGGTATAACTTATTTCATTTTGCTATGAAACTCCCGCTTCTTGCCTTTTCAAGGCTCGCAGTTATTCTCTTCTGGTTTGTTGCTTGTTGTCCATCTGCGCTTTTTGCCGAGCAGGTAAAAGAATACATAAAAATAACAAAAGCAGGGGCGGACAGGATACCTCTGGTAGTAAAGCCCATTGACGTCAGAAAAAGCAAAAACGCCCGGTATGCAACCGGACTCGATGCCGTGATCAACAGGGGCGTTGATTTTACAGGGCTTTTTGCACGCATCAAGTCTCCTCTGAATGTCATAGCGGGTGGTGACGTTTACAGGGTCGGTGAGAGGAAAATTAATTTTGCGGCTCTGAGTTCCGTGGGGGCCGAGGTTTATGCAGGGGGTGTGCTGGAGAGAAAAGGCAGGATGCTCAAAATGGATATGGAAGTTTATGATGCTCTCACGGGCAGACTTCTCATGAGAAAGCTCTATGAGGGTGACCGGGACGATTTACGGACGCTCGGGCACAAGTTTTGTGACGATCTGGTGCGATTGTTTACCGGGAAGCCCTCTATTTTCGGGAGCAAAATTGCTTACGTAACAAAGACCGGCGGTAAAAAGGAAATATACCTTGCCGACTTTGACGGATACGGCGCAAGACAGGTGACGAATACAAGAAGCATAGCGCTTACACCTGCCCTTTCTTCAGACGGGCATCTCGCCTATCTGACATATACCGGGGGGAAGCCGGATCTGCATATCAAAAATCTTTCAAGTCAGAAAATTGTATCCGTCAGAAAAAAAGGGGTGAAAATTGATCCTTCATGGAGAGGCGGTTCAGACGAACTTGCCACCACGTTCTCGTTCGACGGCAATCAGGAGCTCTACCTGGTCAAAAAAAGCGGAGCTGTATCCCGGCGTCTGACAAGACACGGGGGTATTGATGTATCTCCTACATTTTCCCCTGACGGCAGAAAGATGGCCTTCGTGTCATCGAGGCACGGTAATCCTCAGATATTTATTCGGGATCTCAATTCAGGATCGTTGAAGCGCCTGACATTCAGCGGAAAATACAATACACAGCCATCCTGGTCCCCTGTTGGTGATAAAATTGCGTTTACGACTATGCAAAAGAATGGGGAAATCAATATATTTACAGTAAATGTAGACGGAACAGGGTTGAAGCAGCTAACCTACGGGGCGCGTCATAATGAAGCGCCAAGCTGGTCTCCTGATGGAACCATGATTGTATTCAGTTCCAACAGGAGGGGTGTCAGAAAGCTTTATGTAATGAATGCTGATGGCCGAAACCAGAGGAGTCTTAAACTGGCAGGTGAGCAAATGCAGCCCTGCTGGTCTTCATTTCGATGAACACAGTTCCTACTAACCTAAATAATAAGCACCATGAAATCTATCAAAACCTTGTTGAAAGTGCTTCTTATTCCATCCATGCTGTTTGTTATCGGCTGCGGATGTTGTGAAGAAGCAGTTGCACCACCACCGCCTCCTCCTGTAGAGCCTGAGCCGGTAGAGGTTCCAGAACCGGTACCGCCACAGCCCGCGAGAGGATAGAGGTTCTGTTTGTCCTCGCGTTATGCCGCAGTGTATGGCTGTTCAGGCTGCGGCATAACGGCTTTGGTTTCCCGAAAAGGAGTGAGATAACTGCATGAAAGTGCTTGTTAAAGAGTGTTTTATCTATGCATGTTGTGTCTCTGCAGTCTGCGTGCTTTATTGATTCGTGACGAACACGGATTGCGGGTGCGCCAGAATAGATGTGGCCGCTTATTACAATGTCTTGCTTTGAGTGATATCGCAGTGCAAACAGTACCATGTTTGCCTTTTTTTGTCAGTGAAACAAATAAACAGAAACCATGAAAAAACTATTCACGTTATGTTTTGTTATCGCCGCGGTTGCGGTTTCCGGATGCGCTTCGAAGTCCAGTGAGACGGCTGTCGGCACACAAGATGGGCTGCATGACAGCGCTGCAGGTAGTGCCCAGGCAGCTTTACTCGAAGAAGCCCGCAGGATTGTAAAAGATGTGTTTTTTGCATTTGACAGCTCGGAACTCGATCAGACCGCAGTTACCCATCTGAAAAACAATGCTGCGTGGCTGGTTGATCACGAAACCGTTACGGTATTGATTGAAGGACACTGTGACGAACGCGGAACCGATGAGTATAATATGGCGCTTGGTGAAAGACGTGCCAATGTGACAAAAAGTTTTCTGCAAAAAGCAGGAGTTGCACCCTCACGGATGGAAACGGTCAGTTTCGGTGAGGAGCGTCCATTCGATCCGGGCCATAACGAAGCGGCCTGGGCCAAGAACAGGCGTGCGCACTTTGTGTTCAGGTAAATTTTTAGCCATCCGGAACACAGTTGTTTGTCTCAAGGGGCAGACACTGTGTTCCGATGAACGGTTATGATGACGATGAAACAGACCATCCGAACGATTATGTTCTGCCTGGCCACAGCTTTGGTGGCCGGATGTGCTTCTAAAACCGACCTGTATATGCTGCAGGATGATGTTAAGGAACTGAAACAACAGACGCAGCGAACCGGAGGAGAATCGGCCGAAGTGTATTCCGAGGTCGAGAAACTTCGTGAAGAGATCGCCCGGCTGCAGGGAACGATCGAGGAGTTGAGAAACGAAATGGCTGCATCCGAAAAGAGCAGTCAGACGGCAGGTGAACAAGCCGCTGGTCCGGTAGAAGGCCAGGCTGATCAGGTTCTTGAGAAAGTGACCCTTCCCGAGGAAAAAGAAGCAGTTCCGGCAGACACAACAATGAGTGACACGACAGCGGTTGCAGCTCCGCTTGCTGCGGTCATGGAGCCTGAAGCAAAGCCTGCCCCGCCGCCTTCATCGGAGGGCCCGGTAGATGAAGAAGGGCTTTACAGCGCCGGTAAGAAATATTTTGAAAATTATAACTATC
Organism: Chlorobium sp.; assembly: GCA_028278005.1. GTDB lineage: Bacteria > Bacteroidota > Chlorobiia > Chlorobiales > Chlorobiaceae > Prosthecochloris. Next base: position 6,627 of record JANQFD010000033.1, read on the forward strand.
CTGCTGCAAGGAAAGAGCTGGCCCTGCTGCTCGAGAATTATCCATCTTCAGGATATGCCGATGACGCGCAATATTATATCGCTGAAACATATTACAATGAGAAGTGGTATGAAAAGGCAATTCTGGAGTACCAGCTTGTCATAGAAAAATACCCCAAAGGAGACAAACGTCCCGCGGCATACTTCAAACAGGGACTGGCTTTTGAAAATATTGGTGATTCCACCAATGCAAAGGTCCGCTACAAGGAACTAATCCAGCTTTATCCCGGTTCAAATGAAGCAAAGATTGTCGGTCGGAAGCTTCAGTAAACAGATGGTTACAACTCATTCTCCTGCAATGAAACGGTTTCTCTCCTCTATTTTCCCCTTTTACGCAAGTGCAATAATGATCGCGACTGCTTTACTGGTCTCTACGGATGCAGCTTACAGCAGTGACAGTATTGAGGAACCGGTTGATTTTCATGTATTCGATGCATCCGAGGATGTCAGGGAGACTGTAGACTGGATACAGAATAACCAGGATAACAGATATTTGCCGTTTGCGGTCATCGATAAACAGAATACCGAGATCTATATCTTTGATACCGAAAACAGATTTGTTGCAAACGGCCCTGTCTTGCTTGGGATTGCCAAGTATGACAGTATCGATCCCGAGACGCTCCATTCCAGATTGTCGGAAATAACGGTTGAAAAAAGAGTTACACCCTCAGGACGGTACAGGGCGGTGCTCGGCAAGGATCATCGCGGCAAGGAACTGCTCTGGGTTGATTATCACTATGCCATAGCCCTGCATCCGGTTGTGTTTATGCCCGGACAGAACAGAAAAATCAGGCTCGAGTCAAAAACATCCGAAGACAACCGTATCACCTATGGCTGTATAAACATTTCGCCGGCCCTTTTCAAAACAGTCATCAGCCCCATGTTCAAGGAAAAGGGCGGATTTGTGTATATCCTGCCCGAAGAACCTGCGAACAGAGGGCTGATAATGGGTAAACGATAGGAATTCCCTACCTATTTGAAGAATTCGTCGAGGGTGTAGGTCACCTTGTCGATTTCGACGCAGAGCTGGTCGCGGAGGTTGTTATAGAAAACCGGAATGTCACGCATTGTCCATTTAACGCCGCGTTTGTCAAAATCAATCACATAACGGTTTTCATTGTCCAGAACTTTTTGCGGCACATTGATCGCAATATCCGGCATGGTTGTGAGCACAAACAGCTGGATTTTACCTTCTTTCAACTGCCCGATCAGTTCATCTGTCGGAGACAGCTTTCTTCTTCCTGACGCAGGAGATATAGTAAGCTGCAGCCCTCCGTTACGATCTCTTTTCGCCGAGGTGATGTAGTATTTGGCAACTTTATGCAGGGCGTTACCGGACCAGACAGCTGATTGCATCGTATAAGTGTTTAAATTACGGAAAATTAAAACACCAGTGTGGGTAATGGATGTATAACGTAAGTTACTAAAAGACAGAGAAATAAAAAAAGGGATTCAGATCGAATCCCTTTTTGCTGTGTCGTTACGGACACCGGTTACTTGTCTTTGCCGTTTCCGTCAATCACTTCATATTCCGCATCGACTTCGCCCTCACCTTTTCCTTTTGTTGCGTTGCCGTTTTCTTCTGTTCCGCTATTTCCGGGTTCAGGTGAAGGAGGCGCTTCGGCTGACTGGGACTGATACATGCTTGAAGCAATCTCGTTCCAGATTTTGTTCAGCTCCTCCATTGCAGGTTTGATCGAATCGATGTTGCCGGATTTATGGGCTTCTTTAAGTTTTTCGAGCCCTGCTTCCAGTTGGGACTTTTTATCATCGGGTACCTTGTCCCCAAGTTCCTGGAGCTGTTTTTCGGTACTGAAGATAAGAGCATCCGCACTGTTCATTGTATCGATTTCCTCTTTGCGTTGTTCATCTTCAGCGGCATGCTGCTTTGCGTCTTCTTTCATCTTTTCTATTTCGGTTTCACTCAGTTTGCCGCTGGCTTCAATGCGTATGCTCTGTTCTTTGCCGGTGGCCTTGTCCTTTGCCGAAACATGAAGGATACCATTTGAATCGATGTCAAAAGCCACCTCGATCTGGGGAACTCCACGGGGGGCAGGAGGAATGTCTCCAAGATGGAAGCGTCCGAGCGTCTTGTTATCGCTTGCCATAGGCCGCTCTCCCTGTAAAACATGCACCTCTACCGATGTCTGATTGTCAGCTGCGGTTGAGAAGATCTCCTGTTTTTTCGTGGGGATGGTTGTGTTGGCATCGATAAGCTTGGTCATGACACCGCCGAGGGTCTCGATACCGAGAGAAAGAGGGGTTACGTCAAGGAGCAGTACGTCGCTGACATCACCGCTGAGAACCCCGCCCTGAATTGCAGCACCGACAGCCACGACTTCATCGGGATTGACACTTTTGTTCGGTTCCCTGCCAAAGAGTTCTTTTACAAGTTCCTGGACCTTCGGGATCCTGGTCGAGCCGCCCACAAGCACGACCTCGTCAATTTCGCTTGTGTCGATTTTCGAGTTTTTAATGGCGCGTTTGCATGGTCCGACTACATTGTCGAACAGATCTGAGCACATTGCCTCGAACTTGGCCCTTGTGAGATTGACGACCAGGTGTTTCGGGCCTTCCTGCGTTGCCGTGATAAACGGAAGGTTTATCTCGGTATCGGTACGGGAAGAAAGCTCTATCTTCGCCTTCTCTGCAGCCTCCTTGAGTCGCTGCAGTGCCATAACATCGTTTCTGAGATCGATTCCCTCCTGTTTTTTGAATTCGTCTGCAAGGTAGTTGATGATTTTCTGATCGAAGTCATCTCCTCCAAGATGCGTGTCTCCATCGGTAGCCTTGACTTCAAAGACGCCCTCGCCGAGCTCGAGAATCGAAATGTCGAATGTACCGCCGCCAAGGTCGAACACGGCAACTTTTTCGTTTTCTTTTTTCTTGTCGAGACCATATGCAAGAGAAGCTGCGGTTGGTTCGTTGATAATACGTTTAACATCGAGGCCCGCAATTTTACCGGCATCTTTCGTTGCCTGCCGCTGAGCGTCGTTAAAGTATGCGGGTACGGTGATAACGGCTTCTGTCACTTTCTCTCCAAGAAAATCTTCGGCAGTCTGTTTCATTTTTTGAAGGATCATCGCAGAGATTTCCTGGGGCGAGTAGTTTTTATCGCCGATTTCTACCCTGGCTTCGCCATTTATGTTTACAACCTTGTAGGGGGCTATTTTCTTTTCGTTGGGAACTTCGTCGAATTTGCGCCCCATAAAGCGTTTGATTGAAAAAATGGTGTTTTGCGCGTTTGTGATGGCCTGTCTTTTAGCAGCATGGCCGACAAGACGCTCACCGTTTTTGGTGAATGCTACCATTGAAGGTGTAGTACGGTAGCCTTCAGAGTTTTCGATAACCGTTGGCTGCGTCCCCTGCATTACTGCTACGCAGGAGTTTGTGGTGCCAAGGTCTATTCCGATAATTTTGCCCATAATTACATTCCTTGTTTAAACGGACTGTCCGGAGGGCTTCCTGTGTTCATGGGGATAGCCCTCCGACAAGACAGCGTGTTACTGTTACATGATGTCGATTTCTTTGCTTTTCCTTACCTCCTGTGCCTTCGGAAGAGAAACGCGGAGTACACCGTTTTCGAAAGATGCCTCTATGTGTTCCTGATCGATCAGCTCACCGAGATTGAAGCTGCGGGAAAAACTGCCATAGCTTCTTTCTGTGCGATGGTAGTTTTTTGCCTTCTCTTCTGTTTCCTTTTTTCTTTCACCCTTGATGGTCAGAACATCGTCTTCCACTCCGAGTGAAATATCCTCTTTGTTGAGGCCCGGCATTTCGGCTTCAATGTGAAAAGCACTTTCATCTTCCGTGATATCGACCTTGAATGCAGGTGCAGCCGGAAGCTGACTGCCTTCCCAGATGTCATCAAACAATTTCAGCGGGTCCTTTGATAGCTTTACTAACATAATATCCTCCTTTATGGTAGATCTGTCTTTAACGTTTTTTGATTGTGTGTCCGGGGTTCGGCGCACAATTCTACCCTTTATAAAAGCAACTCACGTGCCAAACAGTTTTGGGCCTGTGTTTTTCGTTGTAAACGGTATTATTGTCAGTCTATTGTCGAGGTGTAAGGCTATATGTCATACATTTCCCGCCTTCGGCTCTGACAAAAAGGAGGTATGCAGGTATGTCGGAGTTCGTGAAAAAAACGATGACGGCCGGCAGATCCGGTTTCCGATGTATGGGAGCTGGAGTGATCGTATGAAGGAAAGGAGGGGTGTTGGCAGTTGCGGGTGCTGTACTTTGCAGAGTCCTGCGATCAGTTTTCAACTTTCTGGAGCCAGCTGAGTCTGTCCTGAAGATTCTCCACGACGCTTTTTGAAATGAGGTAGCAGGCAAAGATGATGCTGCTGTCAGCAATGCTATAGTAACATTTCAGCCCTTCCTTTCTGCGGTTAACAATGCCATTGTCATGCATCAGAGCAAGGTGCTTGGAGACATTTGCCTGACTTGCCTTGATTTCATTGACAATTTCCTGTACCGTTCTTTCCTTTTCACAAAGCGATCTGAGGATTTTAAGACGCATTGGTTCTGAAAGCAGCTTGAAACGGTTGGCGACTGCTGTCAGCATCTCTTCCGGCATTCTGAGGTTCCACTTTATAACCTCGTCTTCGTCAATAGTTATTTTTTTGCCCATCAGTAACGTTTGATTGTAAGCTGCCAGGAGCTGCTGCCATTGCAAGAAGGGAGAATTGTTTCTATAGAGATGGTTATATAGTTATTTATTCATGCATTTTCAAGCTAAAAAAGGAAGTTTTCTGCATGAGAAGAAAATATTCTTTTGTTGAACTTGGTGGTGAGGCTGGTAGGTACTGAGAGGTCAAAGCGGGGTTTCGGTGAGTTTCAGGATTGAATTGACAAGGGATTGCGGCGCCTTGAAGCGGATAATTTTTTCCTGGATAATATTTTTTGTCTTCTGCGCTTCCTTGAATTCGTTAAAACAATCAGGGCATGTTTCGATATGCTTGTTAAAATCATTCTGTTCTTTCTGAGTGAGCTCACAGTCTACAGCTGCACTCATGAGAGCCCGAGCTTGTGTGCAATTCATTGTACTAAATAATTCAATCTTTTATGTGAAGTTACTGAGTTTCTTCCTCTTCCGTATTATAGCCGTGTTTTTTGGCGAACTCATTGAGGTTTCCGCGCAAAAGCTTTCTTCCCCTGTATAACCTTGACCTTACTGTTCCAATAGGGCTTTCAACCATGTTTGCTATTTCTTCATACGTAAAACCCTCAATATCACATAACTGTATCACTTCTTTAAATTCTTCCGGCAATGCATTCAATGCCTGGTATACTTCATCATGCATGAGCGACCTTAAATAACCTGCATTGAGATCTTCACTCTCACTCTGGGTATCCTTGATCGTATGATAGAAGTCCTTGATCAGATCATAATCAACCTTTCCGGGTTCACGGGCGTTTTTCCTGAATTTGTTGATATAATTGTTTTTAAGGATTTTAAACAGCCATGCCTTGCAGTTGGTTCCCTTTTCGAAGGAATCGAAAAATTTATATGCTTTCAGGTAGGTTTCCTGCACAAGATCGTGGGCATCATCCGGGTTCATGGTAAGATGCAAGGCGTAATTATAGAGCGCGTTAATATGACCGACAGCTTCTTCCTGGAACTCTCGTTGTTTGATTTTTTCCTTTTCGGAAAGTGCGTTTTTTTGCTCCGGTGCGTTTTTTTTATGCTTGGAATCTGACATATACGGTGACTTGTTTTTTGCCGGTGATCAGTTTACTCTCATTATTACTATTTTTCCACCAATATATCAATTAGAATATAACAATAAGTTTTAATAGAGGTTAAGAGCTATACCAATAACATAAATCTTGTCATGGCTAATTCAGCGGATGTGATTATTGTGGGTTCGGGAATCGGAGGGTTGACAGCGGCAGCTCTGCTTCAGGAGAAGGGTTTTTCAACGCTCACCTTCGAAAAAAACAGATATCCGGGCGGAAGTTGTGCATCATTCAGGCATCAGGGATACACATTTGATGCGGGGGCTTCGGTGTTTTATGGTTTTTCGGATGAAGGAAGGAGCGGCACGCTTAATCTCCATACCCGCATCTTCAAGAAACTCGGCGTCAGCGTGCCGACAATTCCTGATCCTGTGCAGATTCATTACCATCTGCCCAATGACTTCGATGTTCCTGTCTATTATGACAGAGACAGGTTTCTCGATGTCCTTATTCGCCGATTTCCGCATGAGGAGAGTGGCATACAAGCGTTTTATCAGGAACTTGAGGAGGTCTATGCAATTCTCAGCGCTCTCCCGGCAGGTTCACTTGAGGACCCGGTACATATAATCCGGGTCGGTACGGCTAACCCCGGCAAAACCATGGCACTTGCCCTGAAAACGTTCAAGTCGATGGGTAAAACGGCAAGAAAATACATTGCCGATGAGGAACTTCTGAAATTTATCGATATCGAATCGTATTCCTGGGCTGTGCAGGATGCAGTCGCAACGCCTCTGGTCAACGCTGGAATTTGTCTGGCCGATCGTCATCATGGCGGTATCAACTATCCTGTGGGGGGCGCCGGAGCGATTCCCGATGCATTATGTGAAGGTATTAGAAAGTTCGGGGGGAGGATCGCATTCGGCTGTGATGTCGAAGAGATTCTCGTGAAAGATGGTTGTGCGAAAGGGGTGAGACTGAGCAGCGGGGAAGTGCATACGTCACGAGCCGTAATAACCAATGCAACCGTTTGGGATACCTTCAACAGGCTGATAAAAGATCCCCGCTATGCGGTATCTGAAAAGAAGTTTCTCCGTGCGCCGAGCTGGTTCCAGCTTTATCTGGGAGTCGATGCAGGTGTGATACCCGAAGATTTTTATGTGCACCACATCCTTGTCGATGAATGGGATACCTATGATGAAACGGGCGGGACGATATATTTTTCTGCGCCATCGGTTCTCGACCCTTCGGTTGCGCCGGAAGGCAAGCATGTCGTTCATGCGTTTGTTACTGACGAGACCGACAGGTGGAGCTCTTACGAAAGGGGAGGATCGGCCTATAAAAAAGCGAAACAGGAGTTCGGGGACAGGGTGATTCGCAGAACTGAAAGAATTCTTCCCGGATTGTCGGATGCAATTGACGTAAAGGTGCTGGCAACACCGCTGACGAACCAGCGCTATCTTAACCGGTATAAAGGTTCATATGGGCCGCTGCTGTATCCGGGGCAGAATGTTCTGCAGAAACCCCAGAACCGTACAGCCGTAGACAATCTCTTCGCAGCAGGTGACAGTACGTTTCCGGGTCAGGGAGTTATTGCAGTAACCTATTCGGGAATTTCATGTGCGTCATACGTCGCCAGAAAGTTCGGGAATCCCCTCGAGTATGTATAAGGGTACCTCTAAAAAGTGTCATGAGTCCCGATACAATCGGGATAAACTTAGAACAAGTCGGGATAACGCAGCAATTTGGGTGCGCAATACGTTTTTAGAGGTGCCCATAAGCGGATATGACAGACAAATGCCGTAAGAGGGGTGCTATCCGGTGGCCAGCAACATATCGATCTCGCGGCACTGGAGCCCCGTGATCTCGGCCAATGGTTTTTGTGTGACATATCCCTTGAACGCATAGGTGCCCTTGCGCAGACTGTGGCTGTTCCAGAGGATCTCGGTAATGGTTTCGTACGCGGTGAGTTTCATCAAAAAAGGCAAGAGTGTGTTGGTCAGGGCAAATGATGCGGTTCTTGCAACCGCAGAAGGAATATTCGGGACACAGTAATGTGTAACGCCATGTTTGACGAAAATGGGATTGGTATGTGTGGTGTGTCTGCTGGTTGCAAAACAGGCTCCCTGGTCAATTGATACATCGATAATAACCGAGCCGGTTCTCATTGTTTTTATGACATCCTCACTGACGATGGGATTGATTACTTTCTGTTTCGGACTGAGCGCCCCGATCATCACGTCGGATATTTTCGCAAGCTCCGAGATGTAGTGGTCGTTGGCAATTGCCGTGACGATGTGACGATTGAAAAACGCCTCGAATCGTCGAAGTCGGTTGATTTCCCGGTCGATAACGGTTACCTGTGCACCGAGCCCCAATGCATCCTGAGCGGCAAACAATCCAACGGTGCCGGCACCGATAATGGTTATATGTGCCGGGGGAACACCCGCAATTCCTCCCAGAAGGATCCCGCTTCCCCCATAACCTGTTTCAAGATATTTGGCCGCGGTCTGTATGGCGAGCGAGCCTGCTATTTCACTCAGGGTTCTGACGATAGGCAGTTCACCGTCCCTTGTTTCAATAAACTCGAAACCGAGAGCGGTGATGTTTTTTTGAAGGAATGTCCTGATAATGGCTTTATTGACCGACCCAAGGTGCAGGGCGGAGATCAGCATCTGGTCAGGCTTGAAAAGAGCGGCTTCTTCGGCCTGGGGGGGAGAGACTTTGACGATGACATTGGCATTGTTGTAGAGATCATCAGGAGATTCGGTAAGATAACCGCCAGCTTCTGCATACTCTTCGTCCGGAAAATTGCTCGCCAGGCCGGCATTCTTTTCAATGAGTACTCGTATACCGTTTTCATTGAGAATTTTAACACCTGCCGGAGAAAGTGCGACCCTGCGTTCATCGTTGGCGCGCTCTTTGGGTATCCCGAGCGCGATATTCATTTTTTTCTCCGGCTTGATGAGCCAGCGTTCCAGTGTTTTGATGCCCAGATCGTATTCTATTCCTTCAAATTCTCCGCTGTATCCCATCGTTGAGATCTTTTTTATCAGTTAGTATGTATGGCAGAGAGTCTTTTCAAAGTCCGATCGAGGCTTTTTTCAGCCGGGTAATGTGCCAGGTGATGTCGATATCTTTAGGGCATGCTTCCACGCAATTGTATGCGGTATAGCACTGCCAAATACCGTGATCCGAGGCAACCCTCCTGAGCCTCTCCGTTCCTGCCTGGTCACGGGAATCAAAAATAAACCGGTAAGCTTTCAGAATTGCGGCTGGTCCGAGATAGTTCTCATTTGCCCATGCGGTCGGGCAGGCCTGTGTACATGCTCCGCAAAGGATGCATCGGGTAGGTTCTTCTATGATCTCATGTTCCTCGGGACTTTGCAACCGTTCCCTGTCCGGAGGGGGCTGGTGGTTTACAAGGTAGGGCATGATATCCTGATACTTTTTCCAGAAAGAATCCATATTGACTATGAGATCCTTTTCTACCTCTATACCCGGTAATGGTTTGATCCTGATCTTTCTGCTGTGCAGGTCTCTGACCAGTGTCGAGCACGCAAGACGGTTTTCACCATTGATAAGCATTGCATCACTGCCGCAGATGCCATGACCGCAGGATTTTCTCAGCGCAAGCGTACTGTCCTGTTCCGCCTTTATCTTCAGCAGGACGTCAAGTACCCTTTCGTGTGGAGCGGCCTCCACACGAAACTCCTGGTAGTAGGATGACCTCTTTTTTTCCGGATCAAAGCGCAGAATTATAACCGAATACTCCATTCGATGCGGTCTTCAGTTCTCCATCACGGTTCTTTGCATCAGGCTATTTTTTCGCCGGGCTTGCTTTAATATGTACCCTTTCGACCGGTGTTTCGTCGTCGCAGGATTTGCAGGTTGTTCCCGGAAGATGCAATCTGCCTCCTGAAACGCTGCAGAGTGCGTTTGATGCGTTGTCGAACAATCCCTTCGCGCCTTCCCCTGCCATACTTGCCGGACCCTGGAGAAACGGCAGCGCATCAAAAATGTTCCGCCCGACAAGCTGGGAGGCCGGCCCGATTCCCCTGCCGATATTCTGGATGGATGTGACGGGATTGAGTTTGCCTTCCCTGACCCTGCTGACGATATTGCCCAGCCCGGAAGGCAGCTGGTTCACAACATTGTAGCCGATTGTTTGAGCGTAGGACACAAAACCCGGAACGTTGAGGCCAAGAACAATCCGCCGGAGCATTTCCGCTCGTGACAATACCCTCAGATCTCCATCCTTTACGATTCTGGACTGACAGGCGAGTCGTCCTCCTGTTTCGGTGAGTTTGTCGGAGATGAAGGCTTTTTCGACTTCACTTCGATCCGACAAGCACTCCATGCCATTCTGAACATAGACAAAGCAGCTCTGACAAACACCGCTACCGCCGCATATGTAGCCGATGTGGCACTGGTTCTGCTTCGCTACATCAAGGAGTATGTCACCAGGTTGAGCTTCACAGGGCATATCATTGATATAAATGCGCATCGTGTTTACGGTTTGTGGTTTGCTATTCCTTTTTGTCAGGTAATACAGGATATAACTAAATATAAATATTTTTTCAGAACAGGTGTTGATTCACACTTTTCAGCGGAGAATGGAGTATCGCCATGAGATGCCCCGGCATTAGTTTACCGGGGCGTATTTCTGCAGTTTCAGGGACTCATGTATTTCAGGAGAGGTTTTGTGTTCTCCGTCAACGGGCGGATGTTGGCCGCCGTTGGTATTCTCCCCCGGTTCCTGCACGTATTCCCTGGCAAATGTTTTCGTTTTTTCTCCCCAGCCAAGGGCCTCCTGAAGAGCCATGCCTATGAGCTCGAGGGCACCCGACACTGCACCGGCCACATCGGTTACAAGCTGCCACGTGTCGAGTTTGCCTTCTGAAAATCTCTTCGCCTGCATGGCGATGGTTTCAGGAAACCTGATCAGAGATTCCCAGCCG
>JANQFD010000088.1 GCA_028278005.1 Chlorobium sp.
GAAAGACGCTCAACATAGAGAGGTGGTGCATCATTAAAACTTTTTCAGCTTCAGCAGCAAAGAACTCAGCACAACACTTATGGAACTCATCGCCATGGCTCCGCCTGCTATCATGGGGTTGAGCAGCCAGCCTGTCCACGGATAAAGCAGACCTGCAGCAACAGGTATTCCGACGGTGTTGTAAAAGAGCGCCCAGAACATGTTCAGACGTATACGCTGCATGGTCAGACGACTGAGTTGAATCGCCCTGGGAAGGCTGGAGAGATCATTGCGCATAAACACTATATCACCGGCTTCCATCGCAACATCGGTGCCCGCGCCCATAGCAATTCCGATATCCGCACGCGCAAGTGCAGGGGCATCGTTAATCCCGTCACCCACCATTGCCACCTTGCCCTTTTCCTGTATTTTTTCAATATAAGCCGCCTTTTCTGCCGGCAGAACTCCGGCCCGGTAGGCTTTCAGTCCCGTTTTTCGTGCAATCGCACGGGCCACCCGTTCATTGTCCCCGGTAACCATCGACGTTGACAGACCCATTTCATGCAGCCTGCTTATCGTTTCCCCGGCTTCATGCCTGAGTGCGTCACTCAGGGCAAAAACCGCCAGTGCCTTGCCGCTGTCTGCCAGCATAACTACGGTTTGCCCATCGGCTTCAAACGTTTCCGAAACCTGTCTGAAGTATTCCGTCTCTATACCCATCTCCCTGATATAACGAAGAGAACCGATCAGGTATCGGCGTCCATCGATTAAACCTTCGGCTCCTCTGCCGGTAATCGCCCTGAATTCCTCGGTCTCGGCCGGCAGAACATTGCTTGCTTCAGCCTTTCCGAGCAGCGCTTTTGCAAGGGGATGTTCCGACCCCTGCTCTATGCCGGCTGCCAGGCGGAGACACTCCCTTTCATCATACCCCTCCCGAACGTTCATTGCTGTCACCAGAGGAGCGGCCTTTGTCAGCGTCCCTGTTTTATCGAAAACGATATGTCTGAGGCCGCCTGCGATCTCGAGCGCATCTCCTCCTTTTATGAGAATACCCTCACGTGCGCCCATACCCGTGCCGACCATAATGGCTGTCGGCGTAGCCAGCCCAAGCGCACAGGGACAGGCAATAACCAGAACCGAAACCGCAGCGACAAGTGCAAAACCGAACTCCTTCCCCAATACGGCATACCAGAGTATGAACGTAACACATGCAAACACGATCACCGAAGGCACAAACCATGAGGATACCCTGTCGGCAAACCTCTGCACAGGCGCCTTGCGCATTTGTGCATCTTCAACAAGGCGGATGATCCTGGCAAGCATGGTTTCCGATCCGGTGCGGGTAACCTTCATTGTGAAGCTACCCTCCCGATTAATGGTTGAACCGATAACCTCTTCTCCTTCTCTCCTTAGTACAGGATTGCTTTCTCCGGTTATCATGCTCTCGTCAAGTGTTGTCGTTCCCCTGACAATCTCGCCATCTACAGGCACCTGTTCTCCCGGGCGAACCAACAGTATCTCTCCGGGATCAATTTCTTCAACCGGGACTTTGACCTCGATCCCGTTCCTGATAACAGATGCCTCTTTCGGAAAAAGCTTTTCAAGCCGGTTGATTGCTTCGGATGTCCTGTGTTTCGATACGGCCTCGAGATACTTGCCAAGTATAACCAGCGTTATCAGTACCGCAGATGCCTCGAAATACTGATCACTTGCGCCTTCAAAAAGGACAAGATAGACCGAAAAAAAATAGGCGGCACTTGTCCCCAAAGCTACAAGCGTATCCATGGTGGACGACCTGTTACGCAGGGCGATCCATGCACCCTGATAAAATTCCTTTCCCACATAAAACTGTACCGGCGTTGCAAGGATCCAGAGAAGATAACCCTGGTATGGCAGCGGATCCTGCATGAAAAACATCCCGAGAACCAGCGCAGGAACAGCAAAAAAGGCACCTGTAATCAGTCTGCGCCGCAGTCCGCGAAGCTCGTCATGGTATGCTTTATCTGTCTTTGCCGCATAGGCAGACTCGACCAGACGGGCTCCAAAACCTTTTTTTTCAATTTCCCTGACAAGTTTTGCAGGGTCGGTAACAAGAGGATCATAAGTGATAGAAGCTTTCCCGGCAGCGAAATTGACGACAGCTCCATCAACGCCGTCAGCTTTGCCGAGAGCTTTTTCAATAAGCTTTACACAGCTCTCGCAGTGCATGCCGATCACCTTGATAACCACCTTTTCCATGACTATTCCGATACCGTGTACCCTTCTTTTTCTATAGCGCTTTTCAGGGTCTCCGGCGATATCATACCTTCATCATAAACGATCGTCACCGTTCCCGTACCGTGCGAAACATCAACATTTTCAACACCGCCGAGTTCCCTGAGAGCCTCTCTTACAAGAGCTTCACAACTGCCGCAATGCATCCCGCCGACACGCATCGTAATGGTGCTCATAGATATCCTCCCTTATCTGGATTTTTGATAGTATCCTTTTGACGTTTCCCGTTCCATTTTCATTTTCCGGCAAATCGATCCTGTCAGCACACCTGCACATGGTGACTCACAGCATTTCCGCCCTGTAATCATGACCCCTGTAACCTTTTTCAGCCCGCATAAAATCTCTCGATGCATAACAGTACACACAACGGTGCATGCAGGAACCGTAACGTCCTATATCAACACTCCTGATACAACCGCACTCTTTTGGTTGTCCCGGATCTTTTCCTTTCGCAAACTCGAATCCGAAAAGATCACTCAACAGCTTATCATCAATGCATTTTCCTTCAGAAATGTTGGTGAAGGCATCCCTTTTACCGCAGCTTTTTATTGTTATACCTGCATCCGACGCAGCTAACTGCAACCGATCCTCAAGAACACGGCGTTGGTGGGCTGAAGGCTGCACATATCCCATCTGTGCGAGCGCTCCCTCGATATGCCTGTACCTTTTTAGAAAGGTTATTATGACGCTTTTCGTTCCGGCCGAGAGCCGGTCTGAAAACTGCCTGAAATTCCGGACATGAAATTCCACATTCATCGAAGGGGTCATTATTATCGGATCGTAACGCCAGATCATCTTTTCGGGACCAATAAGCTCTGCAAGGGAAAGAAAGTCGTCAATCCTTTCGTCAATGCAGGGAAGACCGGACTCATAGCTGTGTGGATAGGCTGTCAGGGTGTAAAGGAAATAATAGTTGTACCCTCTGCTGTCAAGCTCGGCAAGCAGAGGCTTGAGAGGTTTCGCGCGTCTGGTCCAGAATACGATTGCCGCAACATCCTCCGGACGGAGCGATATCTTTTTTATTTGTGAAGCATTATAAGGATTGGCCACCCTGCAGTAGCCGCGGCGTATCTTGTCGATAAACCACTCTGCATAAAACGCGGGGATATCGGTTCTCCTGCTTGCCGAAATTATCTGTTGGCGTTTCATATTGAAACCGGCCATTTTCTTTCGATGCTATTTGTGAACAATCGAAACATCAGGGAGTTGACCGGTAAACCGATTCCGACGGAATTTTTCATGAATGATATATGTATTATTACTTACATGCATTACAGATGATTAGCAGGTCAAAGAGATACTTACTATATTTTATCCTAAATGGTTCACATCGATCGACATCCTTATACATTGCCCCTTCTTGCCGCTGTTGTTATCCTCCTGTCAGGTTTTGGGGCCCTTACCCTTTCAGGATGCGATTCTTCATCGAAAGAGCTCAATGAATTGCAGCAGGCCGTATGGCAAAATCCTGACGACCCGCAGGTTTACATCAACCTCGGCAATGCATATGCCAGACAGCAGAAATACGATCAGGCCGTAGAGTCTTATGAAAAAGCCCTTTCTCTGAATCCAAAAAGCGGCATGACCGTCTATCCTGCACTTGGCGCCGCATATTTTAACCGGAAACAGTACTCCCGGGCTCTTGTATATTTTCAGAAAAGCCTCGAATATGCACCCGACGATTCGCTCCGTTTTTATGATATAGGCAATGTTTATCTACAATTGCAGAAATGTGACCTTGCAATCGAAGCATACCTTCAGGCCATTGAAAACAGCACGGCTTTTGAAGAGGCGCATTACAATCTTGCAATCTGTTACATCAGAACCGGCAATAATGCAAAAGCCCGGGAGATTTATACATGGCTTCAGGATAAAAACAATTATCTTGCCGTCTCCCTGGAACGCCATCTTGAAGGCAGCAACTGAGACATCAGTGATATGAACCGGGCGTTAACAGTCATTTGCCGTTGTCTATCAGGTGAGAACATCCTCTGATAAGTGTACATGAGTAAATCAACCGACATTGTTGAAGAGATCAGAGAGCCTCTGTCGCTGAAGAAGGCCATAAACGAGCTGCAAAAAATGGTTGCCCACCATTCTGATGCTGTCGGTGATATCCCGGAAAAACAGCTTCAGACCTTTTCTTTGAACGTGACGGCAACCGATCCCCTGCTATGGCTGCACAATCAGGATTGCTGTCCCAGGTTTTTCTGGTCCAACAGAGGAAAAGATGACCTTGTGGCAGGAATCGGCCTGGCAGACAGTATCGAGTATGACAAAACAGGTCCAAACAGCACCAGTTTCGATATCCTCCAGGAAGCTATCTCGAACAAAGATCCGGATACCCGTTACTTCGGAGGCTTCTGCTTCAATAACGAACAAAAACGGGATGAGCACTGGCGGGCTTTCAAATCCTTTACGTTTCTTCTGCCCGAAATCCAGCTTACGGTAAAGGACGGTGTCCATAAGCTGAGCTGCAATCTCATGCTCGATCCTGAAAAAGAAACCTCAGCGCAATACAAACGGCTGCTGCATGCAATCGGCAAACTGAATCCATCCGCCTCGCCCGACCATACTTGTCTGCCGCCATTTAAAACACTCTCATTCAGTCCGGACCAAAAAAAGTGGATGGAAACGTGCGAAAAGATTCTTGCGGGATTCAGGGAAGGCCTGATGGGTAAAATCATACTTGCCCGCCAGACTCAACTTGAATTCGAGAACGGTTTTTCACCGCTTCTTTTTCTGCTCAGATATCCTCATCCGGGAAATTCAACCTACAGGTTCTATTTTGAACCTGAAAAAAACTCCGCTTTTTTCAGCTTCACCCCGGAACGGCTTTATCTCCGTAACCATGACCGGTTATTAACCGAAGCCCTTGCCGGCACCTGTTCCAGAGAAACGATCGGCAACGGAAACGGTGACGCCTGTGAGCAGTTACTCAACTCGGAAAAAGATAGACGGGAACATAAATTTGTAAAAGATACCATTGCAAAAGAGCTTGGACCTATCTGCAGTGAAATCGATATGGAAGAGCGTGTCAGGGTACTGCAACTCAACAGGCTGGTTCATCTCTATACACAATGCAGCGCCAGGCTTAATCCTGATTCCAATAGCGATACCGCCGTGCTCAAAACCCTGCATCCCACTCCTGCAGTAGGGGGCGTTCCAAAACCCCGGGCACTCGAGCAGATCATGCGTCTCGAACCCTTCAGCAGAGGTTGGTATGCCGGTCCGGTTGGATGGATAAGCCGCAACTCGGCAGAATTCGCTGTAGGGATTCGTTCTGCAGTTGCAAAAGAAAACAACCTCTACCTCTACTCAGGTGCCGGTCTTGTCCGGGGTTCGGACCCTGCGTCCGAATGGGAAGAGGTGGATCAGAAAATCGCCGACATTCTTTCCATAACCCGCCAGAAGGTATGACCAACATCCAGATTACCACGCTCTGGAGTACACTGATCATCGAAGAACTGGTACGTCACGGCATCAGACGGTTCTGTATTTCGCCCGGTTCAAGGTCCACTCCGCTTACCGCTGCTGCGGCAAGACATTCCGGGACTGAATGCACAATATTTCCCGACGAACGGGCAGCTGCATTTTTTGCACTCGGATATGCCAGGGGCTCAAAAAAACCTGCTGTACTGATCTGTACTTCAGGCACGGCTGCAGCAAACTACTTTCCGGGTGTTGTCGAGGCGTCTCTGGACAAACAGCCAATGATTGTCCTGTCAGCAGACAGGCCCTTTGAACTGCTTGAAACAGGAGCAAATCAGACTATACGCCAGTCCGGACTTTTCGGCAACTATACCCGCTGGAATTTTCAGCTGCCGGAACCGTCCGAAAGCACACCGGCAATTGCAGTACTCTCGGCGATCGACTATGCCGTAAAAAGGAGTCTCGGACCCCCTCCCGGACCGGTACACCTCAATCTGCCGTTCAGGGAACCTTTTGATCCTGTGGAAACTTCCTGGAGCGGTCCCTGGGTCCAACCCCTTGAAAACTGGAAGAATACAGAGGAGCCATTGAACAGTTTTGTATTCAACAGGACTGAAATCACCCGTTCATCGCTTGTCCGGGTAAAAGAGATCCTTGAAAAGGCTTCGCGACCCTTTCTTGCAGCAGGCCAACTTGATCCTTTCCAGGATGCCGAACCCGTTCTCGGTCTTGCAAAAAAAATGAAAGCCCCCTTGTATTGCGACATAACCTCACAACTTCGTCTGCACGGAGATACCGAGGCACTGCAACCGCTTCTGTTTTCTCAACATTTTCTATCCGACTACAAACCGGACGCTGTGCTCCACCTGGGCGGAAAGATCGTAGGCAAACATCTGGCTGAAGCCATCAGAAGATGGGCTCCCGAGCATTTCATTGTTGTAAGAAACCACCCGGACCGGTATAACCCCGACCACACTGCCACGCTGTCTATCGAATGTCCGCCTGTTGAATTTGCACGCCTGCTCGCTCAGGAAATAAACCGAACAGAACAAAGCGGTCTTCAGCTGAACAATGCATGCCGCGCAATCCAACGTGAGCTCGACCAATACTGTTCCCCGGAAAACCCCGTTACCGAGATCTCGACTGCGCGCATTGTCTCGTCAATAATTCCCGGTGATCACGGGTTGTTTCTCGCCAACAGCATGCCGATAAGGGATATGGACAATTATGCCGCCTTACGAAAAGGCTGCATGCCCCCCTCCTGCGGCATGAACAGGGGTGCAAGCGGTATTGACGGCAACATTGCATCGGCAGCGGGTTTTGCCCAGGGGGCAGAAAAACCCGTTACGCTTCTTATAGGCGATCTTTCTTTTTTGCACGACATCAATTCGCTTACCTTTCTCCAGAACCTCCGTCACCCGCTTACCATAGTTGTGATTAACAACAATGGGGGCGGCATCTTTTCCTTCCTGCCCGTTGCCGATCAAAAAGATATTTTTGAAACACATTTCGGTACCCCGCAGAATTACTCTATCCGTTCTGCCGCGGAAACATTCGGCATTCCCTTCATGCGCCCATCTACCAACGGTGAGCTCATTGCATGCTACACCGATCGATGCCGTTCGAATGTTTCAGGAATCATCGAGATAACCGGCACAAGAGACCAGAACGTCATGGAACACCAGAAGTTGAATGCAGAACTCAGGAGAATCATCGACCGGCATCTATGATCATAGATACTTCTATTCAGAGATATAGTGTCAATAATACCGGCGCCCTCAATCAAGAGGGCATACTGATGCTGCACGGTTTCCTTGGTTCGGGAGAAGACTGGCACTATTTTGCAGAAAAGCTGAAAAACCGCTACGCCTGTTTCATGCCTGATCTTCCGGGTCACGGTGGAACACCTGTAATGGACAGCCGGACAGGCTCTTTCGAGGCCATCGCGGAGGGAATTGCCGAACTTGCCGGAGAAATCCATCCCGCCCCCCTTCACCTCGTCGGATACTCCATGGGAGGAAGGCTGGCACTCTATCTTGCCCTGCATTATCCTGAACGGTTCCGCAGCATCGTGATCATTTCCTCGTCCCCCGGCCTGAAAACCGCACATGAACGAGCCCTGCGGCGTGAGTCGGATTACAAACTGGCCGAAAACATCGCCACCGACTTCGGCAGCTTCCTTGACGGATGGTACCGATTGAACCTGTTCAAACCGCTCAGCAATCATCCTCTCTTTCCCGATATTCTGTCACGACGCAAGAAAAACGATCCGGGTGGTATTGCCGCCTCACTCAGGCAGATGAGTACCGGTTGTCAGCCCTCTTTGTGGGAAAAACTCACTGAAAACAGGCTTCCTGCCGGATTCTTTGTCGGGGAAAAAGACACAAAATACGTTGAGATTGGCAGCCAAATGGTTAATTTATGCCCTAATTCGGAACTGGTAATCTTTCCCGGCTGCGGCCACACATTGCATATCGAGAACAGACACCTGTTTCTCGAACGCCTGCAGCTCTTTCTACAAAAACAAGAAAAACGAGAACCATGAGCACAGTAAACTGGGTACAATCCGGTGAATTCACCGATATTCTCTACCATAAAGCCGAAGGCATCTCCAAAATCACCATCAACCGTCCTGAACGGCGCAACGCGTTTCGCCCGCAAACAGTCGTCCAGATGATCCAGGCTCTCGATGATGCACGCAACGACGAAAATATCGGCGTTATCATTCTCACCGGAGAAGGTCCTCTTGCATTCTGTTCGGGAGGAGATCAGAAAATCAGGGGAGATGCCGGCTATGCCGACGAAAAAGGTGTGAACAGGTTGAATGTACTCGACTTTCAGCGGAACATCCGCAACTGCCCGAAACCGGTTGTTGCAATGGTTGCCGGGTATGCGATCGGCGGCGGTCACGTTTTGCATATGCTCTGCGATCTGACCATTGCAGCCGACAACGCCGTATTCGGACAGACCGGACCGAAAGTCGGCTCTTTTGACGGTGGATGGGGCGCAAGCTA
The DNA here is from genome assembly GCA_028278005.1 of Chlorobium sp. GTDB lineage: Bacteria > Bacteroidota > Chlorobiia > Chlorobiales > Chlorobiaceae > Prosthecochloris. Next base: position 8,700 of record JANQFD010000088.1, read on the forward strand.
TATGGCAAGAATTGTCGGACAGAAAAAAGCACGTGAGATCTGGTATCTTTGCCGCCAGTACAATGCACAGCAAGCCCTTGACATGGGACTTGTCAACACCGTAGTCCCTCTCGAACAGCTCGAAGAAGAGACAGTGAAATGGTGCCGTGAGATATTGCAGCATTCACCGCTCGCAATCAGATGCCTCAAATCGGCCCTCAACGCCGACTGTGACGGACAGGCCGGACTTCAGGAACTTGCCGGCAACGCAACCCTGCTCTATTACATGAGCGAGGAAGCCCAGGAGGGCAAGAACGCTTTTGTCGAGAAACGCAAACCTGACTTTGGAAAATTCCCGAAAAGACCTTGAAACCGGGCTTTGCATCCATATACCGCTACTCCATCCCTTTTGTCAGACCGGTTCCCGTAAGGGGTTCCAGCCTCGATACAAGGGATGGTCTCGTTATAGGCGTTCAGACACCGGACAGCCTTTATGCCGGATACGGTGAAATAGCTCCGCTGCAGGGACTTCATGAGGAAACACTCAATGAAGCCCTTGAAATGTGCACTTCACTGCTGCCCACACTCGATCTCTCCATCGGCGATCTGTCTTTCAGCGATGCAGGCAGAAATCTGCCTTCAGGCCTTTTTCCTTCGGTACAAGCAGGTATTGAAATGTCGCTGCTGAACCTGCAATCCGCTGTTACCGCAAGCCTTCCTTCATTTCCGGGTGCACCACCGGAAGCAGCGAAAACGTTGCCGCTCAATGCTCTGCTTTTCGGTTCCGCAAAATCCGTCCTTAGTATGGCTGAGGAGTATTTCCATAAAGGATACAGAACTTTCAAACTGAAAGTACACGCTGCAGAGCCGGAACTTGCCGTCGAACAGGTACGTTCATTGCGTAACGCTTTCGGTGACGAAATTTCGCTCCGCCTCGACAGCAACCGTTCGTTCGAGCTGGAAGATGCCTGTAGCTTGTTCAGCCGGATACCCCGTGGCACCATCGAGTATATCGAGGAGCCGCTTGCCGACCCTTACGGTATCCCTGAATTCTTCAGTCGTACCGGGCTCCGTGCTGCACTCGACGAGTCGCTCTGGATAAATCCCTGTATATGGAACGAACTGCCGCATGAATGCCTCGGAGGCGTTGTCCTCAAACCGTCAAGGCTCGGCAGTTTTTCCCGCACACTTCATTTTGCCCTGAAAGCTGAAGAGAAAGGCATTCCGGCAGTTATCAGTGCCGCATATGAGACAGGGATCAGCCTTGGATTCTATGCCCGCCTTGCTTCCGTCATTTCGGTAAAACCCGCACCCTGCGGACTTGATACCTTCCGGCAGCTCAGCCGGGACATCGTTCCGGATGCATTCTCTATAAAGGAGGGCTGCCTTCTGCCGGAGAAGGCATACCGCAACACCCTGAAACCGGATCTTTCCACGCTTGAACTTGTCGAAACATGGATCTTGTAGCGATAGCGGCACAGAACTACGGCGACAATCCGGCGCTTGTCACA
>JANQFD010000117.1 GCA_028278005.1 Chlorobium sp.
TAGATCATCCCCCATGCGAAAGCGGTCGTCTGTCATATACGTTTCATTGTTCACGATGCTTTGCCTGCTCATCGCTCCGGCTGCAGTTTGCAAAGAAAAAAACACGCTCACCATAATGTGGTGGAACGTGGAAAACCTCTTCGATACGCTTGACGATCCGGAGACGAACGACGAAGAGTTCACTCCTTCAGGCAGAAAACGGTGGACCGAAAAGAAGCTCTTGCTGAAATACATGCGGCTTTCCCATATCATAAAGGTTGTCCGTCTTAAAACCGGCACATATCCCGATATTCTTGCGTTTGCCGAGGTTGAAAACCGGAAGGTCTTCAACAAACTGCTATCCTTTCTGCCCGATAACGCCTACAAAACAGCATATCATGCCTCGGACGATCCGAGGGGAATCGATATAGCGCTTGCGTACGATTCGACAAGCCTCACCCTCAGACATGCCGTTTCCAGAAGCATCCGTCTCAAGGGAAAAAACACCAGGGATATTACCCTTTACGATTTTGTCGCCGGTGGATCGCCTTTTTCCCTTATGGTGAACCACTGGCCATCCAGAGCGCTTGACCGAGCATGGTCGGAACCCCAAAGGCTGCTTGCCGCAAGAAGCGCAAGATCAATCGTCGACAGTCTCTGGAGTACCGCAAATCCAGCAGACATTATCGTCATCGGTGATTTCAACGATGACCCTCATGACACCTCGATACGGAGCATCATGAACGCTACGACCGATAAAACAGCGTTTTTGAAGAGTCCGGGGAACAAGCTTTTCAACTGCTGGGGATTGACCGGAGAAAAAGGCAGCTGCTTTTTCATGGGAAAATGGCTGAAATTCGACCAGGTCATGGTATCTGCAGGGCTTTTCGACACAAAAGGGCTGTCGATAACAGATAGCGCTTTCAGCTGTTTTTCGATACCGCATATGCGAACCGGAAAAAAACACCGCCCCTATGCGACATACCGGGGGCCGAAATTCCTCGGAGGTTATTCGGACCATTTTCCACTGCTTTTCAAAGCCAGAGTACGCTAATGTAAATTACGCAACAAATCCTCAATCCCTTATGCTCCTTTCTTTGAAGAACTCAAGAGAAGTTGTAAATTCTCACTCGTTATGATCTTTTTGATTGTACTCCACATACACTCCGTCACCTTCTTTCACGGGTATACGTAACTGACCTGTGTTAGCTTGCCGACAAACCTGAACGATGTTCAGCAGTTCAATATCACGGTTGCTTTTTTACCACATGCAACTCTAACAAAAAACTAACATGGACAACCAATTACTTCTCTATGCAGTACCCCTTTCCGGAGTCATTGCATTGTTGTATGCTTTATTCAAGGCGGGCTGGGTTTCAAAACAGGACACAGGAACCGAGGACATGGCAACCATCGCCGGTCACATTGCCGACGGAGCGGTTGCATTTCTTAAACGCGAGTACAAGGTGCTGGTTATTTTTGTCATCTCGGTTGCCATTCTGTTGGGATTCGCAAACAGTGGCCGGGCCGATTCTTCCCCGATTATCTCGGTTAGCTTTATTGTCGGCGCTCTCTGTTCGGGACTCGCCGGGTATTTTGGCATGAAAGTCGCCACCAAGGCAAATGTCAGAACAACACACGCTGCCCGCGAAGGGCTGTCGAAGGCGCTGAACATTGCTTTTTCCGGAGGTCTCGTCATGGGGCTGTCAGTTGTCGGCTTAGGTGTTCTCGGCCTTTCGAGCCTCTTTATCATCTACTCCGGACAGTTCAGTGAAATCTCTCAGGTTATCAATGTCATTTCGGGCTTCTCACTCGGCGCATCGTCAATAGCGCTTTTTGCCCGCGTCGGGGGCGGAATCTACACCAAAGCGGCTGACGTGGGAGCAGATCTCGCCGGCAAGGTTTATGAAGGCATACCCGAGGACGACCCGAGAAATCCCGCTACGATTGCCGATAATGTCGGCGATAACGTAGGCGACGTTGCCGGTATGGGCGCTGATCTCTTCGAAAGCTACGTAGGCTCTATCATCGGCACCATGGTTCTCGGAGCAGCCTTCGTACCTGTATTCAATGAAATGGGCATTCTTTCAATATCTGCAGTCATTCTGCCGCTCGTTCTTGCCGCGGTCGGCATCATTGTATCGATAATCGGATCGTTTTTCGTAAAAGTCAAAGAAGGTGGTAATCCCCAAACCGGGCTCAATACCGGTGAGTTCGGCGCCTCTTTCATTATGGCAGTTCTGAGCTATTTCATCATCACGAATCTTCTGCCGTCGACCTGGACGGTAAGCGGTGTTACCTATAGCGCCTTAAACGTATTTTTCGCGGTCATTATCGGTCTTGCCGCCGGTGTTCTGATCGGGCTGATAACTGAATACTATTGCTCGACACACAACAAACCGGTTGTAGGCATTGCCTATCAGAGTGTAACCGGCGCAGCGACAAATATCATCGCAGGTCTTGGTACCGGCATGATGTCGACCGGCCTTCCCATCATAGTGCTTTCCATAGCGATTATCGGCTCTCATTATTTTGCCGGCCTTTACGGCATCGCCATCGCCGCACTGGGCATGCTGTCCGTAACCGGGATACAGCTTGCCGTTGATGCGTACGGACCTATCTCCGACAACGCAGGAGGTATTGCCGAAATGTCAGGCCTTCCACCCGAAGTGCGTGAAAGAACGGATAAACTCGATGCTGTCGGCAATACTACCGCCGCGATCGGAAAAGGCTTTGCAATCGGCAGCGCCGCCCTTACCGCGCTGGCTCTCTTTGCGGCTTTCCGTCAACAGGCTGGAGTTGAATCGATCGACATATCGGAACCGGTTATCATGGCGGGTCTTCTCCTCGGTGCCATGCTGCCTTTCGTGTTCAGCGCACTTGCAATGGGAGCGGTAGGACGCGCCGCAAGGGACATGATCACTGAAGTCGGCCGTCAGTTCAACGAAATTCCCGGACTCAGGGAAGGAACCGCTCCGGCAGAGTTCGCTCATTGTGTCGATATTTCGACAAAAGCCGCTATCAGGGAGATGATCCTTCCGGGCACGCTTGGCGTTCTGGTTCCTGTCGTTGTCGGCTTTGTGTCGAAGGACATGCTTGGAGGCCTGCTTGCCGGCGTAACCTCTTCAGGAGTTCTGCTCGCTATATTCCAGGCAAACGCCGGAGGTGCGTGGGACAATGCCAAAAAACGCATCGAAGGAAACATCGAGTTCGACGGGGTCACCTACGGAAAGGGAACCGAGGCACACAAGGCGGCCGTTGTGGGCGATACCGTCGGCGATCCTTTCAAGGATACCAGCGGGCCGAGTCTCAACATTCTCATGAAGCTTATTGCCGTTGTCGCGCTTGTTATCGCGCCGCTTATTTAGTAACCTGTGACGAGTGACAGGTAACGAGAGGGCCCCGAAGATCCGGGGCCTTTTTTATTTATTCCTTTTTTTAACATCTTAACAGCCATCAAGCCAACAAACCATCCAGCATACAGTATGAAACTCCTCGTCGGACTGGGTAATCCCGAAAAAAGGCATGAAAATACACGCCACAATATCGGATTCGAGGTCATCGATGAACTGGCCCTCAAGTTTCAGACAGGCCTGACCTCAGGCAAAGGGAATTTTCATTACGCAAAAGCTTCTCACCGCGGCGAATCGTTCATTCTGCTTAAACCCATGACCTACATGAACCTTTCGGGTCATGCAGTGGTTGCGGCAATGAACTTCTACAAGATCGACATTGCGGATATACTTGTGATCTGTGACGATCTCAACATACCCCTGGGCTCAATTCGGCTTCGGGCAAAGGGATCGGGCGGAGGGCAGAATGGTTTGAAACATATCATTCAATGCCTCGGAAGAGAAGATTTTGCACGTCTTCGTGTCGGCATCGGCAGGGATCACCCTACCGCATCCTACTCCTCTTTTGTGCTTGGAAAGTTCAGTGAGGAAGAGCGGAAAATAACCGACCAGGTTATACCTGGAAGCGCTGAAGCCGCCCTCGATTTTATTGAAAACGGCATCGAACATGCCATGAACTGTTTCAACAGAAAAAACAGTTGAGTCAATAGCGGCTAAGCAGTGCTCACCTGCATTATCGGCGCGCTGATCGAGTTACGAAGCATAAACGCGATCGCTTTCGAATTGAACGCTTTCGGTTGATCCACATTGCATACGTGACCCGAGTTGTCGATGACGTCAAGATATGAGTTGCTGTGCTTCCTGACGATATACTCAACTGCAGGAAGGAACATGTAATCCTCATCACCGGTGAGGTAGAGCGTGGGTATGCCGGTATCTTTTTCCTCGAAATATTTAAGCAGCGGATTCAGTTCGTAGGTTAGTTTGAACCAGCGCATGAACTCTTTCTGTGCCACCTTTTTTGCTTCGTTGACGAACAGGAGACGTGATTTTTTATGACGCTCCCTCGGCATGATTATCCATGCGAAAAAACTGTAGAGCCACATATACGGCACAAAACGCTTGAACGTATTACCGACAGCCACCAGAAATCTGGCTCGGACATTAAGACGGATAATCGCTCCCGCCATAACCATGGAACAAACCCTTTCAGGCACAAGTTCGCTGATCTGACGTATCAGTATGGTACCGAGCGAAACCCCGATAAAATGAGCTTTTTCTATCTGCAGATGATCCAGAACCTCGATGATGTCGCGGGTAATGTCCTCGAAGCTGTACTGCCTTTTGGGTGAAAAATGCAGTCCCTTCGATTTTCCGTGACCTCGAAGGTCTACCATCAGTATGTTGAAGTGTTTCTTAAACTCTTTCACCTGAAGGAACCATATCGAAGAGCTCCCACCGGCCCCATGAACAAACACAACCCAGGGAGCATGTTCAGACAATTCGTATGTCCTGTAGTGAAGCATAATAAAAAACAGAAAGCTTTGATTGTTCGCCGGTTACGATACCTTTAGCCGGTTTTGTACTTTTTTATCAATTCATACAGCGCGATCCCTGCCGCAACCGATACGTTAAGAGAATGTTTTGTACCAAACTGAGGAATCTCGAGCACCTGATCGCACAACTCTAATACCTCGTCGTTGATGCCTTCCACCTCGTTACCGAGAATCAGACACATCGGAAAACTATTCCGGCTGACCTCGGTATACGGTATGCTGTTTTCGGTGATTTCAAGCCCGCATATGGTAATACCCTGATCTTTTAATGTTCCCAGAATCTCGCCGGGATGAGTATAATACTCCCATTCGACACTTTCCTGGGCGCCCAGCGCCGTTTTATCTATTTCCTTTCTCGGCGGTGTCGCTGTATAACCGGTAATAATAACCTTTTCTATCCCCGATGCATCCGCGGTACGAAAAATTGATCCCACATTATACATACTGCGGATATTGTGCATCAACACCGTGATCGGATGCTTGTCCTTTTTTGTGTATTCATCAACACTCAAACGGGGCATTTCATCACCCCCTAACTTCCTGAACGCCTTCATCAGGTCATCATCCGCAGTTTTTCAAGAAGACAATCGTTTTCCTCTTTCAGTCCGATATTGAAACGAAGACAGTTTTCCATGAGAGTGTAACCGGAAACATTTCTTACGAGAATGCCTTCTTCAGACAAAAAGGAAAAGACCTTCTTAGCGTCAGGAACCCTGATTATAATAAAGTTTGCATCACTTTCGAACGCATGTATCCAGCCGATCTTCTTCATGGCTTCGGTTATTCGAAAGCGTTCGTCGAGAATATATCTGACAGCATCATTGACAAGCGAGTAATTCCTCAGCACATGACTCAGCGTGATCTCGGCAAGTCTGCTGGAAGTGAACGGAATTTTCGGCTTGGCAATTTCCGACAACAAACGCGGATTGGTGATGGCAAAACCTATCCTCATTCCGGCAAGCGCCAGTGCCTTGGACATTGTTCTCAACACAATGAGATTCGGCATTTCCCTGACAAGTCCGAGGGCTGATGTCTCCCTGGAAAATTCCACGTATGCTTCGTCAACCAGGACTATTGCATCCACCTCGGTGACGATACGGCGTATCTCTTCGTACGAGAGCGATTTGCTTGTCGGATTGTTCGGTGTTGAAAGAACGATCAAACCGGCCTCCTGCTCCTTTGCCTTGCGAATGATCTCCGGAACATCGAAACCGAGATCCTCATGCATGGGAACAGCAACAATCTCAGCCTGAAGTAAGAGGGCAAGCTTTTCATAGAGCGAAAACGACGGCTCGGGAATCACAACCCTGCTTCCCTTTGCAAGACAGGCAAGAAAGATGGTATAGAGCATCTCGTTCGACCCGTTGCTCATCATAACCGAATCTGAAGATATACCGACAAACTCGGCATACGCATCTATTCCCCTGTATGGCAGTATATCGGGGTAGCGATTCCATGGCTCGTGCTTGAACTCTTCCAGGATCGCGTCCTTCATCCATAAAGGCAGGTCAAAAGGACTTTCGTTCTGATTAAGCTTGATGTCCGCCTGCTGCCCGCCCTCAACTTTGTATGGCTGTATCTGCTGTAACGCAGGGTTTAATAACCGGCGTAGATCTTTATCCATCCTTTCGGGTAATACGTTCGATTTCAAACAGGAAAATACTCTTTTTTGTCCTGCAACCTGCCGGTGAATATCTCTTTTTTACATATCCAATGCAAAAAATTGTTGACTTATTGTTTTTTTTTCATAATTTAAAACAGGATAAAAATTATCCTATTTATAAAAGGAGGAAATGATGATCAAAATAAATAAAACACCCTTGGACATACTTGACGACATATACAGCCTTGCATACTGGATGACCGGCAGTGAAAAGGCATCGAATGATCTGGTTAACCAAACGTACTTGAATATAGACGCGAAGACCGGTGAAACCGATATCCTGAAAATGTTCAGAACCTGCTATGTGGACAGTTTTGGACAGGATACGGAACTTGCTGTCAGGGATAACGGAAACACTTCACAAAAGTCAGTTCTGAAAAACATCAGGGAAAGAGCGGCAGATGTAAAGCTTTCCGTCCTGCTGTCCGAGATTTCCGGCCTGAAACACAAACAAATCTCGGAGATCATGGGTAAACCCGTGGAAACAATACGGCTCTGGTTGTTCTGGGGCCGCAAGTTCGTAGCAAAAGGCAGTGTGCTTAAAGCATCTGCCTGATGCGCCTCTCCACATAAAGGCCGCTTCATCTGAAAGCGGCCTTTTGTTTTATGCATACCTGATTTATATTTCTACGGTATTGAAAAATATTGCGCATTCTGCATGATACTTATTACCGGCGGGGCTGGATTTATCGGTAGCGCCATGCTCTGGGAGCTTAACCGGCAGGGCATGGACAAGGTTATCGTTGTCGATGATCTCGGCTCCACGACAACCGGCAAATGGAAAAACCTTTCCGGCCTTTCTTTCAGTGATTTCATCCATAAAAAAGACCTTTTATCAAGGTTGAACGACAGCCTGTTTTCTGAACTGACCGCAGTTATCCACATGGGAGCGATCAGCGCAACAACAGAAACCGATGCGTCGTTGCTGATGGAGAACAACTATCACTATTCACAGGAACTGGCCTTGTTCTGCGCTTCGAGGAACATTCGTTTTATCTACGCTTCAAGTGCCGCCACCTATGGAGACGGGAGTGCGGGCTATAATGATGAGGAAGAAAACATCAACAGGTTGCGCCCGCTGAATATGTATGGCTATTCAAAATACCTGTTCGATCTCTGGGCCCTTAAAACAGGCATTTTGAAGCAGGCTGCCGGACTGAAGTTTTTTAATGTTTTCGGACCGAACGAGTACCACAAGGAAGACATGAGCAGCGTTGTCTTCAAGGCATTCAACCAGATCAGAGCAAACGGCAGTGTAGAGCTTTTTGCATCCCACCGGAATGATTACCAAAACGGTGAGCAGATGAGAGATTTCATCTATATCAAGGACTGCACCGCAGTTATGTCATGGCTGCTTGAAAATCCGGCGGTAAACGGGGTTTTTAATATAGGGACCGGCGAGGCAAGAAGCTTTAACGACCTTGTTAACGCCACTTTTCATGCGCTTGGTCTCGATCCGGTAATCCGCTATATACCGATGCCTGAAACCCTTCGTGACAAATACCAGTACTTTACCCGTGCCGAGATCAGCAAATTGCGATCGTATGGCTATACCCTACCGATGACTTCTCTGGAGGACGGTATACGTGACTTTGTTTGCAGCTATCTTGACAGCGAAAACCCTTATCTCGACAACCTGACCCTCTAACCCCAAACCATACTGCACTTGCTCAAGGAAAAATCCATAGAATTTGAAGGGATCGAGCCCGTCATCGTTTTCGGCCCCCATGATTCCTGGTTAAAAAAAATCCGGGAAGAGTTCCCGGAAGTACAGTTCAGAGCACGGGGAAACACCGTCTCGATAAAAGGCGATGAAAGCGAAATAAAGCTGCTGGAACAGCTTTTCAGCGAAATGAGGTTCCTTGCAGACCAGCATGGAGAAATACAGGAAAACGACCTGGATGCACTCCTCAGCCTTGCCTTCAGCGCTCCGCCCTCGAAAAAAAGCACTGCGTCTGTTGACAGGGATATCATAGTGACGACAAAAGACTATGCGGTCAAGGCAAAAACCAACGGTCAGAGAAAAATGGTTTCAGAAGCAAAACAGAACGACATTGTGTTTGCTATAGGGCCGGCTGGCACCGGCAAAACCTACACTGCCGTTGCCATTGCTGTTGCAGCCTGGAAAGCCAAACAGGTAAAGCGAATAGTTCTTGCCAGACCGGCCGTCGAAGCCGGCGAAAGCCTCGGATTTCTTCCCGGTGATCTTGCGCAAAAAATAGACCCTTACCTCAGACCGCTCTATGATGCCCTGCAGGATATGCTGACGGCTGAGAAATTGAGAACGCTGACCGAGCAGAGAATTATTGAAATCGTACCCCTTGCATACATGAGAGGCCGAACTCTCAACAATTCATTCATCATTCTCGATGAAGCCCAGAATGCCTCGAACAAACAGATGAAAATGTGTCTGACCAGGCTCGGCATCAACTCAAGAGCAATCATAACCGGTGATGTAACCCAGGTCGATCTGCCTCGTGAAATTGAATCAGGCCTGATGAACGCGAAAACGATACTGCAGGGAATATCCGGAATCAGCTTTGTCTTTCTTGACAAGTCAGACGTTGTCCGCCACCGACTGGTTCGCAATATTATCGAAGCTTACGAAAAAGAAGAGGAAAAGCAGTAGTCGGAACTTTGTCAACCTCTTCACTGTTTAGCATTCAAAGGCGAAGTCGATGTTTTCGCTTTGAGTAATTCCGTAGCAACTCATACATACACCATCATGGCACATAGAATAACAGAAGAATGCACCTATTGTGATGCCTGCCTGCCGGAATGTCCTGTTTCCGCCATAACTGCAGGGGATGACATCTATATCATTGATGAAAGTGTCTGCACCGACTGCGAAGGATACTATGACGAACCTGCCTGCGTAGCAGTCTGTCCGGTCGAGTGCATTATCCAGGTATAGCGATAGCGGCTTTATAACGATTGCATTTCAAGCAACGTTTCATCCCCCATCATGAACTGCCTTTTACACTCTCCTTCTGGCGCGCCCGCCATCTTATTAATACTTTGTCTTATTATGATTTAATCGATCTGTCTTATAGATTTTTTCAGGTTGATAAAAGTTATATATTACCATCCTGTTTTTAGAGTTCTTTTAGGGCACCTCTAAAAAGTGTCATGAGCGAGCAAAGTGTAAGGCGGACGGAGCGGAGAAACCGGAGTGTACACGGAGTACATGAGGATTTCGAGCACCGACCAACGCAGCAATTTGGTCGCGCAATAAGTTTTTAGAGGTGCCCTTTATTAAAGTACACTATTAGTTTCTTCCAAACTCTTAAGAGAGAAAGTAACATGGCACTTTACATTACTGAAGAATGCACCTATTGTGCAGCGTGCGAACCTGAATGCCCGACACAAGCCATCACAGCCGGCGACGACATCTATATTATCGACCCGAACACTTGCAACGAATGTGAAGGTCTTGATGAGCAGGCTTGTGTAGTTGTTTGTCCTGCAGAGTGCATTGTACAGGGTTAAGCCTTGTAACTACATTACATTCATAGATAAAAGCGGCCTGTACACCCGGGCCGCTTTTATTTTATACGGTTTTTCCATATCGGTTCATCGAGCGCACGCAGCTGCCCTCAACCGGACCAAAGGGGCCTTCATACATTTTCGCAAGTACCGTTTCTATCTGAATACGAAACGAACCGGGCAAGATAACACATCACGCCCGAGATCCTTTGCAAGCCATAAAATACGCCCAGGGCTTGCTATATGCCGTTCGGTTCTTTAGCTTTACGTGAGATTTTTCTGTCTCGTTGATCATTAACCATAATGCAGTAAGGGTGAACGATTCTTTC
>JANQFD010000019.1 GCA_028278005.1 Chlorobium sp.
CCGGCACTTATTAATCAACCGTTCCCTCTTTTTCCGTCCGGCAGCTACCAACTTCCTGAAGCTCCTCCACCGCCGAAACTTCCACCGCCGCCACCGAAACCTGAACCGCGGCTGCCTCCGCCATAAAAACCGCCGGAACCGTGGGGTCCGGTAAATATCAACGGTCCGGAACCGTGACCGCTTCCACCACGCGGGGCCTGACCATAAAAGTACAGGATCAGGATCAAAACAATCAGAATCGGCAGAAGAGAACCTCCGCCTTCTTCAGAAACCTCGTCCTCCGGCAAGGCTGTATATTCTCCCTGGACAGCGGCAATGATCATATCGATACCCCGGAGAAAACCCTGATCAAACTCTCCCTTTCTGAACAACGGTACAATATGGTTATCGACAATCCGTCCGGCGGTTAAATCTGTCAGTGCGCCTTCGAGTCCGTAACCGACCTCAATCCTTACTTTACGGTCTTTTTTTGCAACCAGAAGCAACGCGCCGTTATCAAATTCTTTCTGTCCGATCCCCCAAGCCTCTGCAACCCGGATTGAGAACTCCTCAAGAGGTTCACCGTCGAGCGATTCCACGGTTAGAATGACTACCTGGGTCGATTCATCCTTTTCAAGACGCACAAGCTTTTCGTTTATCACCTGTTCAACGGTATCGGAAATCATCGATGCGTTGTCGTTGACCCTGCCGCTCAATTGGGGAATCTCGACGGCCAGGCTGACCGGCAAAAAAAGCAGCAGTTGCATGAAAATAAACGACACGCCGCACGTAATGAGCGGCAACCATCGTTGTTGAAGACATGCTGTCATCAAAACTCTACCTGAGGCACCTGTTGAGCTGCGGCATCGCCCTTGAAATATTCTTTCGGCTTGAGATGAAGAAGAATACCGTTGGTCAGAGAGTTCGGGAACATTCTGATGGAATAGTTGAATGTCTCGACCGAGGCATTATACCTCTGGCGTGCCACGCTGATTCTGTTCTCAGTGCCTTCGAGCTGGTTCTGCAAATCCCTGAAGTTCTGGTTCGCCTTCAGCTCCGGGTACCTCTCGACAACTACCATGAGCCTGGAAAGCATGGAAGAGAGCTCTCCCTGTGCACTTTGAAATTGAGCCATAGCCGCAGGATCGCTGAGCATTTCAGGTGTCAGCTGTACGGAAGATGCCTTTGAACGGGCTTCAATGACTTTCGTGAGGGTCTCCTGCTCAAAATCTGCAGCTCCTTTTACAGTTGAAACGAGATTTGGCACCAGGTCTGCTCTCCTTTGAAGCTGGGATTCAAGATCTCCCCAGGCTTTGCTGACCCCTTCTTCATTCTGCTGCATGGTGTTGTACCCACAACCGCTGAAGGTTGCAGCGAGAAAAACGACCGTGAGAAGTCTCAGGATTCCGGATTTCATGGATTTTCTCCTTTTCTATCGGTTTCGGTTATGCTTTCCATACTATTTACTGACCGGAGCAAAAAAGCGATCATCGATGGCATGATAGTGCCCCTGATCTTTCAGAGGATGGTTTTTACCACGCTGATTCATCTGAGCGGTCACCCGGAAAACAGGGAATGCTGTATGAGCTTGAAAAAGATAACGATTCTTTCAAACTGATGAAACGATAAGGCGCCTTGTCGATCAGGATAATGGGCTCCTCTAAAAAGTGTCATGAGTCCCGATTGCATCGGGATAAACTTCAAGACCGGAATGTCCTGCCAAGTCGGGATGAAACAGCAATCTGGGCGCGCAATGAGTTTATAAGAGGTACCCTGATACAAGCTCTCTTTTTTTAGGCGGAAATAGCATATATTACTTTTTTTATACATCCAACCATATCCGCCCTGACATGAGGACACGCATTCTCCCCCTGATCATTCTTCTTTGCGCCTTTTCCGAAAAAGCTTCCGGAAGCTTTGCATTCAATAAACCCGATGCGAGGGTTCAGGCGATGGGAGGCGCAGGCGTTGCGCTGGAAAACCCTCCTTTCGGCGTGCTTAATAATCCCGCATCGGGTGTTACGGGAGAAACATGGTTTGCCGGGGTTTCATATGCGATTCCTTTCCACGAAGAATCGTTTGACAGCTTTCACGGCATACTCTACAAAAGCGGTTTACCGTTTGATCGAGATGGCAATGCCGGGATTTCGTGGCAGCGCTACGGTTCATCATCCTATCGGGAAACAAGCACGCAAATCTCTTACTCCACCAAAATTGCAGGATCTTTCCGTGCGGGCATTTCGGCCGGAATCCTCGAGCTTCATACCGATAGCAACGGATCGGACTCCTCGGTTGGAATCAGCATCGGAGCACTCGCTCCCGTTTCTCCCTTCGTAAATCTTGGATTTGCACTGCTCAATGTAAACCGGCCGAAAACAGGAAACGGCAATGAGACCGTTCCATCGAAAATTGTCGCCGGAGCATCGTACAGGCCTGAAAAAAGCGTTTTGCTGACAGCGGAAATGGAAAAAATGGAAAGCAGAACCCCCAGGATACGGGCGGGCGGGGAAGTAAAGATATTGCCCTTTATGGCCCTGAGAGCCGGAGTTACCACCGAGCCCTCGACGTTCTCCGGAGGAACAGGATTTATATTCGGTAACATTCAGGGTGATTTCAGCCTTGTCCGGCACCCTGAACTCGGAACAGGGACATGGTATACCATCAGAGCCATGTTCTGAAGGGCGCTTCTGTTTATTCCGCGTTTCAATTGCATCGTTGATACCGATTCTCCAGGACAATCCGGTTTTGCAGTTTATCCGTATGCAATCGGGACTCATGACAATAAACGGAGACGCCCTGAAGCTCTCTGACGGGCCAATCAACTGATAAGCCGTTCAACGGAAAAAACCCCCTGCACTTTTTTGATTTTATCCATCAGCGACTGAAGGCGTGAGATATTTTTCACATAAATCATCACGGTTCCGATAAACATGCCTCCCTTGGCATGGAGCGAGATGCTGCGGATATTGGTATCCGACTTGGAAAGCACGCCGGTTATCCGGTTTGTGATGCCTATGCGATCTTCCCCGACGACCTTTATGCCTGCAAGGAATTCAGTTTCAACCTTTCGGTTCCAGGAAACACTCACAACGCGCTCACTTTTCAGCAGGCTTTCATTGGTGACGTTTATGCAGTTTTTCCGGTGAATTTTTGCAAACCCCTCCTTGGTAACAAAACCGATAATGTCATCTCCCGGAACAGGTTTGCAGCATTTTGCATAAGAGTAGGCAATATTTGGCAGACCCTCTATGACGACCTCATCCTTCCCTGTGTGTTCTCCTTCTCTTGACTTCCGAGCCTGTTCGGCAAATGCATCGTAAAGCTTCTCGTCGGACTGAACTGTTTCAGGAGGCAGGGTCTGTCTTTCATGCTCAGAAAAACTTTGTATGACTTTCTGGCCGTCGATCTGCTGGTTGGCGAGGGCACTGAAAAAGTCTGCCGGAGTCTTGATACCGTATTTACGAACCTGCTTGATGATATCGTTGTCCGTCAGCAGTTTTTTTGTGCCCGCGAGCATCTTGTCCCACATGTTGCGCCCTTTTTCAATCTGTCGCCGGCGCTCTTCATTGATTGCCGATCGTACTTTCATGCGTGCCCGGTGGGTCACGACAAATTTCAACCAGTCCGCTTTGGGTTTTTGGTTTTTTGACGTGATGATTTCAACACGATCACCCGACCTCAGTTCCGAATTCAGCCTGACAATCTTACCGTTTACTTTGGCACCAATGCAGCCGTTGCCTACCTCAGTATGAATTGCATAGGCAAAATCGATCGGGGTTGCACCTGCAGGCAGCGTCTTCATATCACCCTTGGGTGTAAAAAGGTAGATTTCCTCGTGATACAGGTTGAGCTTGAAACCCTCCATAAAAGAGGCTGCCGAATCCGCATCCTTGATAAGATCTCGCGCCCACTTCAGGAACGTGTCTATTGTAGCATCATCCCTTGATACTTTTTCCTTGTACCTCCAGTGAGCCGCCACACCGAATTCTGCAAATTCATGCATCCGCCTGGTTCTGATCTGCACCTCTATGACCCTCCCTTTCGGCCCAAGGATAGCTGAATGCAGTGACTGGTATCCGTTGTGCTTGGGAATGGATATATAGTCCTTGAAATGCTGGGGAAGAGGCGGATGTTTCTGCGTGATGTAGCTATACGCGGCAAAACAGTCGGAAATGCGTTCCGAATCGATAATTATCCTGATCCCGTAAAGATCATGAATATCCTCAAACCGTTTGTTCTTGAAACGCATTTTGTTGTAGATCGAAAACAGATGCTTTGCCCTTCCCTGAACCTCCACCTTGAAACCCTGCTTTTCAAGATCCTGCGTGATGGGTACAATCATTTTGTCCAGATATGCTATCCGCTCTCCCCTGCTGAGGCGCACCTTTCTCTGAATGATCTCAAACATCTCAGGGTCTATATACTTGAACGCCAGATTTTCAAGCTCGATTTTCATTTTTCCCAAGCCGAAGCGGTGTGCAAGCGGGGCATAAATATCCCTGGTCTCGAGCGCAATTTTCATTCGGCGATGCTCCGGCAGAGCATCGAGAGTTCTCATGTTGTGCAGCCTGTCACAGAATTTGATAAGAATGACCCTTACATCCTTGACGACCGAAAGCAGCATCTTTCTGAAGCCTTCAGCCTGAGTGATCTCGCGATTGATCATTATCCCCGAGATCTTTGTAAGACCTTCAACGATGTCGGCAACCTCGGTACCCAGCTCGGCTGCAAGGTCTTCATAGGTATATTCGCTGTCTTCAATAACGTCATGCAACAATGCCGCAGCAACCGACACCCCGTCAAGAGGAAGCTCGGAGAGCAGTAACTTGGCAACCTCTACCGGATGATAGAAAAACGGCTCACCGGAAGCACGTTTTTCACCTTCGTGCGCCCGGTAGCACATAAAAAATGCCCGCTGAATCAACGATTCATCGAAATCCCTGAGATTCTGACGGGCAAGCCGCAAGATCTCATGCATTTTTTCGTACTGACCCTTTTCAATCTGAGCCAACATAATCCTGAATACCGATAATCTGGTTTGTGTTTTCTGTCTTTAGTAACAAGTAACGTGCGAGAAGTATCAAGTCAAAGAAAAAACGTCGTTCATTGCTCACAAGATGAAGATAGCGTCAGGTTCACGGGTCTGCCGTGCAGTAAATCGTCTTCATTTCTTCACCGTCTTTCTTTTCAGGATTCCTTACCCGTCTCCTGCTCTTTTTCCTTGGCTGCCTGCTCCAGTTTCGCGATTTCATCCCGGAGATAGGCTGCTTTTTCGTACTCCATACTCCTCGCGGCCTCCTGCATCTCCAGTTTCAGGTTTTCCGACATTGCATAAAGATCTTCATACTCCAGCGCACCCTTGAGGTCTTCAAACATAATCTGTGATCGCTGCTCTATCCCCAGCCTCCTTCTCCTGAATCGAGCCTCGGCATCCGCCACTCCGGTTGTGTCGAGGACCTGATCGACCGATTTTACAATTGATGCGGGGGTAATGCCGTGCTCTTCGTTAAATCTCCGCTGGACACTCCTTCTTCGATCGGTCTCCTCGATAACCGCACGCATGGAGTCGGTTACGCGATCTGCATAGAAAATAACCCTCCCTTCGATATTACGTGCCGCCCTGCCGGCGATCTGCATCAGGGATTTGCTGTCTCTGAGAAAACCTTCTTTGTCTGCATCGAGGATTGCGACCAGAGACACCTCCGGCAGGTCGAGCCCTTCTCTGAGAAGATTCACACCGACAAGCACGTCCACATCTCCAGCGCGAAGTTCCCTCAGGATCTGCATCCTTTCAAGACTTTTTATCTCTGAATGAAGGTAGCGCGCCCTCAGACCCGTTTTCCTGAGGAAACCATGAAGATCCTCGCTCATCCGCTTGGTCAGAGTCATCACCAGACATTTAAAACCTTTTTTTGTGTGCAACCGGATCTCTTCGAGAAGATCGTCAATCTGACCGTTGACCGGACGGACAGAGATCTCGGGGTCAAGCAACCCGGTCGGCCTCACAAGCTGTTCGATCACCGCTCCTCCGGTGCGCCGGAGTTCGTATTCGCCGGGGGTTGCACTGACGCTTATCAATTGAGGAACCATTGACTCAAACTCCTCGAAACGCAGCGGACGGTTGTCAAGTGCTGAAGGCAGCCTGAAACCGTATTCCACAAGGATGGTTTTCCTGGAACGATCACCGGCATACATACCCCGTATCTGCGGGAACGTGACATGGGATTCATCGATGACCACAAGATAGTCTTCCGGAAAATAATCCAGCAGACAGTATGGTCTTTCCCCTTCTTTTCTGCCCGACAGGTAACGGGAATAATTTTCGATCCCCGAGCAGTACCCGAGTTCCTTCATCATCTCGATATCATAACGGGTCCTTTCCTCCAGTCTGCGTGCCTCTACAAGCTTGTCCAGGCCGCGAAGCACATTCAAGCGTTCAGCCAGCTCGTTTTCTATAGCCATTATTGCCTGCTTCAGTTTTTCTTCCTCAGCCACAAACTGCCGTGCAGGATAAACAAACGCATAGTCCTCATCACCGAGGATCTCACCGTTTCTGTGATCAAACAGCTGCAAACGATCGATTTCGTTTCCGAAAAACTCAACCCTGAGAGCTGTTTCCTCATGCATCGGCACCAGATCGATAACATCGCCGCGCACCCTGAATTTTCCGGGTGAAAGATCATGATCGTCCCTGACAAAATGAAGCGATACAAGCTGACGCAGAAACGTTTCGCGCTGCATCTCCATGTTTTTCCGAAGTTCGATAATCTGCGCTTTCCAGTCTTCCGGAGAGCCGAGGCCGTAAATGCAACTTACAGAACTAACGACAATTACATCCCTTCTGCCGCTGAGCAGAGCACTGGTTGCCTTGAGCCTGAGCCGTTCGATCTCATCGTTTATCCGAAGATCCTTGGCAATATACTTGTCCATGGAAGGGAGATATGCTTCCGGCTGGTAAAAATCGTAATAGCTGATGAAATATTCCACGGCATTATGCGGGAAAAACTGCTTGATTTCACCGTAAAGCTGAGCAGCGAGCGTCTTGTTATGGCTGATAACCAGAACCGGCTTTTCAACAGCCTGAATAACATTTGCTATCGTGAATGTTTTTCCCGAGCCGGTAACACCAAGCAATACCTGACAGTCTTCTCCTTTCAGAACGCCGCCGCTAAGCGCTCTGATTGCTTCAGGCTGATCGCCTTTCGGCTCATAGCTGCTCTCGAGCCTGTAGACATTCCCGCTATTGTCTTTCATCATCCTTGCCGGTTTACTTCCCGCATATCATATGGCACATATCCGTACACGAGTACTCTGACCCTGTAACACTCATTTAAACTATTTATAAAATTTGTTAGTTCTTTGTCAGGGTTGTACCATGATAGCTTAAACAGGAAATTCTTTCTCAAGACACTGTACCGTATATGCGTTTGTTTTTCCATCGTTCACTTTCCTGTCCGGTCATTATCCGCCATATTATCGGTATTTTTTTTGTTCCATTAATTTTATTGTCGTGTACCGCAATGCGCTCTGAACAACAGCACTCATATCTCTCCGTATCCGAAGATCCGCTGAACACAAGAATTTACACTCTGGAAAACGGCCTGACCGTTTACATGAGCCCTAACCATGAAGAGCCGAGGGTATATACTTCTATTGCCGTCAGGGCCGGCAGCAAAAACGATCCGGCCGAAACAACCGGCCTGGCCCACTACCTTGAGCATATGCTGTTCAAAGGTACCGATTCCATAGGTGCCCTTGACTATGAAAAGGAAAAAATCGAGCTGCAGAAAATTATCGACCTTTACGAAGAATATCGTTCAACCGACGACCCGGATAAAAGAGCGGATATCTACCGGCAGATCGACAGCACATCCAATTTTGCCGCTCAGTTCACCATACCCAATGAGTACGACAAGCTGCTGAGCGCTATCGGAGCGAGGGGAACAAACGCCTATACCTGGGTAGAGCAGACGGTTTATCTGAATGACATTCCCTCCAACCAGTTCGAAAAGTGGCTTGCCATTGAAGCAGAAAGATTTCGCAATCCGGTTATGAGACTCTTCCACACGGAGCTTGAAACGGTGTATGAAGAAAAAAACATGACCATGGACAGCGATAACCGCAAAATCTGGGAAAACCTCTTTGCGGGGCTTTTCCGTGAACACACCTATGGAACCCAGACAACCATTGGCAAAGCCGACCATCTCAAGAATCCCTCGATCAAAAATGTCATTGAATATTACAGTGCATGGTATGTCCCGAACAACATGGCAATCTGCATTGCCGGAGATTTCGATCCGGTCAAAGCCATACAACTGATCGATGAAAAGTTTTCAAATCTTACCCCCAAACCGATACCCGCTTTTTCCCCACCCGAAGAAAAGCCGATCAGGGAACCCGTCATCAAAAAAGTCAGAGGGCCTGAGGCAGAAGAACTTGTCATCGGCTTCAGGTTCGGCGGCTCGGATTCGCGTGACATCGATTTCCTTACCCTTATCGATAAAATCCTTTATAATCAGACTGCAGGTCTGATCGATCTTAACCTTAATCAGCAGCAGAAAGTGCTTGAGGCTGCTTCGATGGTCGTGGAAATGAAGGATTATTCAACTCATATCCTGAGCGCAAAACCCCGTGAAGGCCAAAGTCTTGACGATATAAGAGAACTGCTTATCGACCAGATCGAAAAAGTCAAGGAAGGTGACTTCCCGGACTGGCTGCTCGAAGCAGTTATCAACGACCTGAAGATAGAAGAGCTCAAAAGCCATGAAACCAACCGGGGACGTGTTGAAGCCTATGTTGATGCTTTCGTTCATGGTATCACATGGGAAAAGGTAACGGAAAGGATCGACCGGCTGAGCCGCATCGGAAAAGAAGAAATAACAGCTTTTGCAAAAGAGCATTACGGCGACAACTATGTAGCCATCTACAAGGAACACGGCAAGGATGAGGAAACCCCGAAAATCCAGAAACCGCCGATTACGCCTCTCAAAGTCAATCGTGACAGGACATCCGTCTTTGCGGAAAGCATACTTTCGCGAAAAACCGAGGAAATCGACCCCGTTTTTCTTGATTTCAAACGCGACATTGAAAAACATACCATAACGGCAAGCGTGCCCCTCTATGCGGTCCGGAACAGGGAAAACGATCTGTTCTCGCTCTACTATGTTTTCGATATCGGGACCAGGCACAGTAAAAAGATCGACCTTGCCCTGGATTATCTCACCTATCTTGGAACATCGAGATATACTCCGGCTGCATTTAACCGGGAAATGTATAAAATAGGCGCAAGCTTCTCGGCATATACTGCCGACGATCACCTCTATCTCAAACTTTCGGGCCTTCAGGAAAACTTTGCAGAGGCACTTGCAATGCTTGAAGAACTGCTTACCGATGTACAACCGGACGCCGGGGCGCTGGAAAAACTCAAGGCTGGGGTTTTGAAAGAACGAGCCGATGACAAGCTGTCCAAGCGGAAAATCCTTTTTGAGGCAATGCAGAATTACGGAAGGTATGGAGCTCGCTCCCCCTTCACGAATGTACTTGACAATGAAGAACTGAAACAGGTGGCTCCCGAAGACCTGCTCGATGAAATAGATCGCCTGATGCACTATTCACACCGGGTACTCTACTATGGCCCGGATGATGCCGAAAACATCGCAGCCGACCTCGGTAACCTTCGACATATCAAACAGGAACTGCTTCCTGTTCCTGAAGCCGGTACATTCACGGAAATTGCACAAAAAGAAAACCGTGTCTATCTTGTTGATTACGACATGACGCAGGCCGAATTACTGCTGCTTTCCAGAGATAACCTCTATGATGCCGGACAGATACCGCTGATCACATTGTTTAACGAGTACTACGGCGGAGGAATGTCTTCGGTTGTGTTCCAGGAACTTCGCGAAGCCAAGGCACTTGCCTATTCGGTTTTTTCGGTCTACCGGATTCCGAGAGACAAGGATGAACATCATTATATCTTCAGCTATATCGGAACCCAGGCTGACAAACTTCCGGAAGCACTTACCGGCATTTTCGAACTCTTGAACGAGCTCCCTGAATCACCTGAGCTTTTTGAAACCGCCAGGAAAGGCATTCGCGGAAAAATACGGACTGAACGCCTGAACAGAACAAAAATCCTGTTTACCAGGGAAGAAGCCGAAAAGCTCGGCCTGAATCATGACATACGCAAAGACGTTTTTAATCAGGTGGAACAACTGGAGTTTAAGGATATCGAGACGTTCCACCGGGAAAAGTTCACCAATAAAAAATATACTCTGCTGGTCCTCGGCAAGAAAAGTAATCTCGACCTCGAAACCCTCAGCCGTTTTGGCAAGGTGTCGACACTGACGCTTGACGAGATTTTCGGCTATTGATTTTTCAAACAAATCTAACACCATTCAATCATGACTTCACTGCTTTTTCTGGGAATCGTTCTCTTGTTTATCGGGATTACCGCCCGTTCCCTCAATCCTTCATTGCTTCGTTTCTCCGGACTGTTTAAAATCGGAGGGATATTTGCAATAGTCCTGGGTATCCTGACCGCCAGCATAAGAATTGTCGAGCCCGGCAAGGTAGGCGTAAAGGTTTTGTTCGGTAAGGTACAAAAGGAAGTGCTTGCAAGCGGCCTCAACATCATCAATCCGCTCGTAAAGGTTGAATTCTTTGATATCACCACCCAGACCTACACCATGTCAGGGACGGAAACCGAACTTTCTCAGCTCAGCGATGCCCCGATCAGGGTGCTCAGCGCTGACGGACTCGAGGTGACCATCGATATGACTGTCCTCTACCGCATCAACCCTGTTCAGGCACCGGAAATTCGACGAGAGATCGGTCCCGGTCTATCCTATATCGACAAAATCGTCCGTCCTACCGCCAGAACACGCATCAGGGACAATGCGGTCATCTACAATGCCGTAGATCTTTATTCCAAAAAACGGGAAGAGTTCCAGGTAAACATCTTTGAAAGCATCAAAGCCGACTTTGAAAAACGCGGTATCATTCTTGAGAACCTGCTTGTCCGAAACATATCTCTGCCCCAATCGGTTAAAGCAGCCATCGAGGCAAAAATCAATGCAGAGCAGGAAGCACAGAAAATGGAGTTCGTCCTTCAGAAAGAAACCCAGGAAGCGGAAAGAAAGCGCGTTGAAGCAAAAGGTATCTCCGATTACCAGCAGATCCTTTCCCGATCGCTTACCGACAAGCTCTTGAAGTACGAACAGATAAAAGCCCTGCAAAATCTGGTTAAATCGGATAACTCGAAGGTTATCATCATGGGTGACAGCAAAGGCGCGTCGGTACTGATCGGAAAATAACCAACATGCAACTGCTCGATAAATACATAGCCCGACAGTTTTTTTCCACCTATGTATTTGCGGGCTTATGCTTTACTTTCCTGTTCATACTTATCAACTTCATTGAAAATGTTGATGAGTTTATCGATACAGGCCCTGGTGCAGGGGAACTGATAGCATACTACCTGACTCTCGTTCCGGAGACGGTATTGCTGGTTTCCCCTCTCGGCACCCTTCTTGCTTCTCTCTATATCACCGGCAGACTTTCGGGTTCCAGCGAACTGCACGCCATGAAAGCTGCAGGTGTCGCCATGCATCAGCTGCTGAAACCTTTTATCGTCGTGGCACTGTTCATCTCGCTTTTTAATATTGCCAATGCGGGCTGGCTGAGCCCGAAAGCTGCCGAATACAAAAACAGGTTTGAAAAGGTCTTTCTGAACAAAAAACATGAAAAGATCTCGGGAAGCAGAAACCTGCATATTCTTGAATCCCGTAACAGGATTCTCTCCATCGGAGCTCTCGACCAGAAAAAAGCGACCGGCTTTGACGTATCGCTCGAAACCTTTGAAGGAGCCTTGATTGCAAGCCGGATCGACGCGGAAAGGATCACCTACGATTCTGCCATCAACCGGTGGATCTTTTATAAACCCGAAACAAGGCTTTTTACCGAAAACGGTGTGCTTTACAGTGAGAATCCCGGTAGCGACACGCTGAAGCTTTCACTGACGGCGACCTCACTTCGTGACCTCGGCATCCTGCCGGATGAAATGAATCTTCTCCAGCATTTCCGGTATATCGAGGAGAAAAGAAAAGCCGGTTTTTCAAATCTCGGCAAGGTCATTGTAAAGTTTCACGGTAAACTGGCACTGCCGCTTGCATCATTGATCATTGTGCTCATCGGGGTTCCGCTGTCCGCCCGGAAAAAACACAGCGGACTGGCACTTGAGTTCGGTATAAGCCTGCTGATCGGCTTTATCTTTCTCGGGGTGCAGAGAACCTTCAATATCATAGGATACCGGGGCCTGATGGAGCCTGAGCTTGCCGCCTGGCTGCCGAACCTTGTTTTTCTCGTTATGGGCACCGCCATGTATAAAACCGCCAGCAAGTAAACCATGACATCTTTACGCCCTCTGATAGCCCTCATGACGGATTTCGGACTGCAAGACCCCTATGTAGGTACGATGAAAGGGGTCATTGCAGGAATTTCCCCCCATACTACGGTCATTGATCTGACTCACGGTATTTCGCCCCAGAATGTCATGCAGGGGGCCATTATTCTTGGTTCATCAGCCGCGTACTTTCCCGATGGAACAATTTTCGTGGCGGTAGTTGATCCTGGTGTCGGCACCAAAAGAAAAGCCATTGCTCTTCTTACTGAAAAGCAAACCTTCATCGCCCCGGACAACGGATTGCTGAGCCTCATTATGGACAAACAAAAAGTCATGGCGTGCCACACCATAACCAACACGTCATGCATGCTCCCCTCCCGGAGCAGAACGTTTCACGGAAGAGACATTTTCTCTCCCGCTGCCGCACACCTTGCCGGCGGACTCGCACCTGCAAAGCTGGGAGAGATATGCAACCCGGACAGCTGTATCCGGATCACGTTTCCCGAAAACACCACAACTGACGGCGGGTGTTCATGGGAGGGAACGGTACTGTATTCCGATATCTACGGCAACCTTGTCACCTCGATTACGGCAGAGTTGGTCGAAGGGCGGGAAAAAGCCGAATGTGTGCGGCTGAAAGACGGCAGGAAAGTACCGCTGCACGAAACGTACGGAAATGTAGCTGAAGGTGAAGCGTTAGCGTATACAGGCAGCTCCGGATTCCTTGAAATAGCCATACGCAACGGCAATGCGGCAAACGTGCTTGGTCTGAAAACAGGAGACAGAATAACGCTCCTTGTCAAAAGGCGACACCGTAACGAGCGTTAACTGCCTATATACTCCTTCAGAACCTTGCTGTAGGCAGACTGGCGAAGTCTTCTGATGGCTTTTTCCTTGATCTGTCGAACCCTTTCACGGGTAAGTTTGAATTTTTCGCCGATCTCCTCGAGGGTCAGGGGATTTTCCATTCCTATACCAAAGTAGGACCGTATCACATCAGCTTCTCTCGGGGCAAGCACCGAAAGCGAACGCTCGACTTCAAGGGTCAGTGAATCACGAGTCAGACCATGATCAGGCTTGTGTCCGTCATTCTGCAAGACATCAAGAAGCCTGTTATCATCCCCCTGCGCAAAAGGCGCATCAACGGAGACATGGCGACCGGCAATTTTCAGGGTGTCTGCAACATCCTGGGAATCCATGTCGAGAAGGCTCGCCAGCTCCTTGGTATTGGGATCCCGTTCATATTCCTGCTCGAGCTGGCTGTAAGCTTTGCTGATCTTGTTGAGCGTGCCGACGCGGTTCAGGGGAAGACGAACAATTCGTGACTGCTCGGCAAGAGCCTGAAGAATGGACTGACGGATCCACCAAACAGCATAGGATATGAATTTGAATCCTCGCGTCTCATCAAATCGTTTCGCAGCCTTGATAAGTCCGAGGTTTCCCTCATTGATGAGATCGCCGAGAGTCAATCCCTGATTCTGGTATTGTTTTGCCACCGAAACCACAAATCGCAGGTTCCCTTTGATAAGCTTGTCGAGGGCGCGTTTTGCACGCTTGTATTCCGGAGTATCGACAGGCATGTCATAGCCCTCCTTGATAGCCATGGTAAGTTTTACCTCATCTTCTGCTGTCAGGAGTTCATATTTTCCGATCTCCTGGAGATAACGGTCAAGAGAAAGGCTCTCGCGGTTGGTGATCTGTTTGCTTATTTTTAACTGCCTCATTGACACTCTCCCTCTGTTCCAGTGTGTGTTCTTATTTTAAAAAGAATAAAATATGGATTCACGATGAATGAAAAAAATGATATGCATAACGCAGCATGAAGAACCCTGAGCCCACCGTCAGGATAAACGGATTGTCCCACCCTGGCAGACCCTGAGCATCAGTTACGCAGAACCTCCAGATTTGCATCGAGCTTTCTGAGGTTGTCTTTCGCTTCTGCAAGTTTCCTTTTTTCGTTTTCAACAACCTCTTCGGGAGCATTATCTACAAAACCCTTGTTTGCCAGCTTCTTCTCCATACGCATTACGTAGGATGAAACACTGCCCGCCTCCTTTTCAAGGCGGGCAATCTCTTTGTCAAACGAAATCAACCCTTCGAGAGGCATAAAAAGTTCACTGCCGTCGACCACCGAGCTTGCGGAATGGGGCGGCCGCTGCAGACCTTTGCCGGCGATTTCAAGGGTGCAGCCGGTCATCCGGGTCACGATATGCGTGTTGGCGGCAATAATTCTCTTTGCCGGTTCATCCTGAACACTGATAACGAGACTCGCATTCATATCGTGAGGAACCCCGAATACCGCACGCAGACTCCGTGCCTCCGAGATAACCTTCTGAACTGCGGTAAAGTCTTCCTGCTCGCTGCTTTTCCAGTGTTCCTCCGCCTGGGGCATAATGGAGCTCGCTATACTTTCGCTGTTTTTTCGCTCGACAATATGATGCCAGACCTCTTCAGTAATAAACGGCATCACAGGATGGAGTACTTTGAGAAATCCTTCCAGTATAGAGACAGCAAGAAAAACAGCATGCCGCCTTTTCTGCTCGTCAATCTCTTCTGTCAGCTCTATTTTCAGTGTTTCCAGATACCAGTCACAGTAATCGCCGCGGAAAAAATCATAGACAATCCTGGTGATATCATTCATCCGAAACAGTGAAAACGCTGTATGGTAAGAAACGAGCATTTCGTGGTAACGCCCGAGAATCCACCGTTGAGCACCGGATAGCAGTTCAGGATCGGGAGTGAAGCCTGCATATGCTTTGCCGAACGTCTCAATGTCACCGAACACTTTTTCGCGTTGCATGAAGACAAGCCGTGCCGCATTCCAGATTTTGGTGGCGAAGTTTCTACCGAACTCGCATTTCTCCTCACCGAACAGGACATCCTGCCCAAGAGGCGCAATATAGACGATGGTGAAACGAAGAGCGTCGGTTCCGTAAGCATCGATGACTTTCAGCGGATCCGGCGAATTGCCGAGGGACTTGGAAAGTTTTCTGCCTTTCAAGTCACGGATAATGCTGGTAAAATAAACATCCCTGAAAGGAACATCTCCCTTGAAATAAAGACCTGCCATGATCATCCGGGCAACCCAGAAAAAAATGATATCCGGACCTGTTACAAGGGTATCCGTAGGATAAAACGCACGTATGTCTTCATTATCCGTGTTTTCTCCTGTCCATCCCAAAGTAGTCAGGGGCCATAACCAGGACGAAAACCAGGTATCAAGGACATCCTCGTCCTGAATAAGTTTATCGGTCCCTGCAAGATGACAGGCTTCCTCGTAAGACCCGGCGACCCAGATTTTCCCTTCCTCGTCATACCATGCGGGGATTCGGTGTCCCCACCAGAGCTGACGTGATATACACCAGTCCTGTATGTTTTCCATCCAGTGACGATAGGTGCTGATCCAGTGAGCAGGATGGAACCGTATCTCGCCTTCGTTGACCACCTGCAGGGCTTTTTCTGCAAGAGGCTTCATTTTTACAAACCATTGCTCGGAGAGGTATGGTTCCACAACAACATCCGCTCTTTCCGAGTAGCCGACGTTGTGCTCATAGTCCTCAACTCTTTCAAGGTTGCCGAGACTTTCCAGATCAGCTATTATCTTTTCCCTTGCGTCAAAACGATCCATACCGGCATAGCCGAACTCGTCGGTCATTTTCCCGTCTCGCCCTACAACACAGAGAATCGGCAGATTATGGCGACCGGCAACCTCGAAATCATTCGGGTCATGAGCCGGCGTGATCTTGAGAGCTCCCGTTCCGAATTCGATATCCACATAATCATCGGCAATCACCGGCACATGACGACCGGCAACCGGCACAACCGCAAGCTCACCTATAAGGTCCCTGTATCTCGGATCATTCGGATTGACAGCGATAGCCACATCGGCAAGAATCGTTTCCGGTCTGACAGTTGCTATGGTGATAAACTCTCCCGGCCTTTTAACCAGGGGATAACGGACATAAACCAGCTTGTCCTTCCGCGGCTTCATGATAACCTCTTCATCGGAAAGAGCCGTTTGCGAAACCGGGCACCAGTTGATGATACGTTTGCCGCGATAAATCAATCCGTCCCGGTAAAGGGAAACAAATGCATGGCGAACAGCCGCTGAAGCGCTTTCGTCCATGGTGAACAGGTTACGTCGCCAGTCACATGATATACCGAGCTTGCGGAGCTGCTTGAGAATAAGTCCACCATACTCTTCTCTCCACCTCCAGACATGCTCGAGAAAGCCCTTGCGGCCAAGATCGCGTCGAGAAACGCCTTCTGCACGAAGCTTTTTTTCAACAACGGTCTGAGTCGCAATCCCTGCATGATCGGTGCCCGGAAGCCAGAGGGCCTCCTTGCCTGACATTCGTTGATAGCGTATAAAAATATCCTGAAGCGTGTGATTCAGAACATGTCCCAGGGTAAGGCTTCCTGTAACGTTCGGGGGAGGCATGAGAACAGTATACGGCTCTTTGCCCTCTACAAGTACCCTCGAACTCTCTGCCCCATAGATGCCTTCCGACTCCCAGTGGGCACTGCTCCAGCGGTGCTCCACATCATGGTGATCATATGTTTTATCAAGGTTTGCAATCATTGCTCAATCACAGCTGTTACTGTTTTGGCCCACTCTGAAACGAACTGTTTTTCCAGGGGCTCCGCGTAAACGCTCAATATGCTTTGAAATGTTCCTTACAGCGAGGATTTACTCCGTTTTTTCAGTGGCGGGGCGATGATCAAAAATCTGGTCTATGATGCCATAGGCTTTGGCTTCCTCGGCATTCATCCAGCGGTCCCTTTCTGAATCCTCCCTGATCTTGTCGACATCCTGACCGGTATGAGACGCAAGGATCTCCTCAAGCAGTTTGCGGATTTTCTCTATCTCCTTCGCCTGTATAAGAATATCGGTCTCCTGTCCCTGAACCCCCCCCGAAGGCTGATGGATCATGATACGGGAATGCGGTAAAGATGCCCTTTTGCCTTTTGCACCGCATGCAAGCAGAAAAGCGCCCATGCTTGCCGCCATACCCACGCAAACAGTTGCAACTTCTGAACGGATATACTGGATTGTATCATAGACACCCAGGCCTGCCGAAACACTTCCCCCGGGCGAATTGATATAGACGAAGATATCCCGTTCGGGATCTTCCGACTCGAGGAAAAGCAGCTGAGCCATCAGCAGGCTGGCAACGTGGTCATCAATAGGAGTGCCCAGAAAAATAATGCGCTCCCTCAGGAGTCGAGAGAAAATATCAAAAGCTCTTTCTCCACGTCCGGAAGTCTCGATAACCATCGGAACAAGGCTGCTGGTAATCCCCTGCTCGATTGCGCCCGAGTACATTTTTTTTGCCTGATGTTCAAATCCGAAATTTATGTTTGCCATATCATTAACCCCAGTTATGCTAATAGTTCAACAAGTTGAGTCGGTTCACGCACCTTTTGAAAACCACAACCGGTGCACATCCGTTCCTTCTCGTAAAAAAACTAAGTAAAATAACCCCCTGCATGGAGAATACAAGAATGCCAGCCTGATTTAACAAAAAAAACTGCCTTTTATAGTCCTGTGGAGCCGTTATCCCCGATCAAAAATAATACAATAGGGACAGTATCAAATCCCTGCATGGCAGGAAATGTCTTTTTCCTTTTTTAACTTGAGCTTTGACTTGTATCGTGCCACTTTTTCAATGCCCCGCAATGAATGTACGCCTTATAGCCGTAACAAATCCTCTTGTCGAAATACAGGGAGAAAAACCAACCCCTGAAGGCCTTATTGCCTACTGTGCAAGAGTATCGAGCCCCCATCAGGAGAACCTGGACTATGAAAAGCTGCTTGGATACTGTATCAAGAACCGGCACTGGAGCATTTTTGAAATGGTCGACATGACGGTGGAAATCATTACATCCCGTGCAATATCTCCACAGATTCTCAGGCATCGAAGCTTTGTTTTCCAGGAGTTTTCCCAGCGGTATGCAAAAGTTCAGAGTTTTGAAACCTACTCACCGAGAAGACAGGACAGCAAGAACCGTCAGCACTCGATTGACGACCTCGATGAGGAAACAAACGACTGGTTTGCAGAAGCACAGCAGCAAATAGGCAGTTTATGCGTCGAAAAGTATAACGAGGCCCTGGAAAAAAATATAGCAAAGGAGTGCGCACGGATGCTGCTGCCGCTCAATACCCGGACAAAACTCTATATGAAGGGATCTGTCAGGAGCTGGATTCACTACATTGAAGTCCGAACGGATACAAGTACCCAGAAAGAACACAGGGAAATTGCCGGTGCCGTGAGAGAAATTTTCATCAGCCAGTTTCCTGTCACTGCGGCTGCCCTTGGCTGGATTCAGGCTGCAAAGTGACCGAGAAGCTGCGATAGACGACGCTTGAGATCTCTCCTGTGCACAATCATGTCGAGAAATCCGTGCTCAAGCAGAAACTCGGCTCTCTGAAAACCCTCGGGCAGGTCTCTCTTGATTGTATCCTTGATGACCCTCGGACCTGCAAACCCGATAAGCGCTTTCGGTTCGCTTATATTGACATCTCCAAGCATGGCATAGGAAGCGCTTGTTCCCCCCATGGTTGGATCGGTCATAAGAGAAATGTAAGGGATTTTCTTTTCTCCGAGCCGCAAAAGCTTTGCCGAGGTTTTGGCCATCTGCATGAGACTGAAAGCGCCTTCCATCATGCGCGCTCCCCCCGACTGGGATACAATGATCAACGGGGCCTTGTATTCTATGCTTTTATCTATTGCTCTGGCGATTTTTTCCCCGACAACCGATCCCATCGATCCGCCGATAAAGCCGAAATCCATCGCGGATACAACCGTTTTATGACCCCCGATCAACCCGGTGGCGTTTCGGCAAGCCTCGGTTTTTCCGCTTTTTTCAATCGCTGAATAGACCCGGTCGGGATATCTCTTTGTATCCGAAAAAACCAGCGGGTCGGCGGCGCGAAGGGAGTCGTCGAACTCTTCGTACTTCTTTTCATCGAACAGAAGCGAAAAATACTTATCCGGAGATATTCTGAAATGGTGATCACATTCACAGCATGTATACAGATGGTCCTCCACCTGTTTTTTGTGGAGCGCTGCACCGCAGTTGTCGCATTTCCGCCACAGGCCCTCAGGAATATCCCGTCTGTCTTTTGTGCGGATTGACGGCTTCGCCCGTTTGAACCAGGCCATTTTTAAATATTGGTAAAGATTTTAGATTACACTGTGTTGAGCGATTTCTCCCGTCACACGGTTCAGTCAGAACGTCACGCTCAAGCCGAGATTTAAACTGAAGATATGAAGTCACCCTGAGATCTCAAAACAATCCTCTGGAGCCTTCCTTTGTTCAAAACCGGATTCGTCATCACCCTGCTTTTGGGCATCTTTTTCCAACTGCCTGGCACATCTTCTTCCCTGCATGCCGGAAACATGGCAATCGTTTACCCCGACACACTTGATCTTCCGCTGAAACGCCTTTCCATCGCCCCCTATATGAGACCTGCCAGAAAAACCGTCGGCATCGCGCTTTCAGGCGGCGGCGCTAACGGCATGGCTCAGATCGGGGTACTCAAGGCCCTGGAAGAAGAAAACATTCCTGTCGATGCCATTGTCGGGACAAGCATCGGGGCTGTCGTCGGAGGGCTCTACAGTATCGGCTACAATGCTGAGGAACTTAAAAAAATAGCTCTTGGTGTGCCCTGGCAGGAACTGCTTTCTCTCGACAATGACGCCCCGAGAGCGAGTACATTTCTCGAGCAGCAAAAAATCCGTGACCGGGCAACCATCGCCATTCGTTTCGAAAACTTCAAACTTGTCATTCCCAAATCGCTCAGCTCTGCACAAAAGCTGACAAAAACCCTTGATATTCTCTCGATGAACGCCCCGTATCATCCTACGGGCTCATTCGCCTCTCTCCCGGTGTCTTTCAAAGCTGTCACAACCGATCTTGTTTCGGGTAAACGAGTTACTTTGTCGAGCGGTACGCTTTCTGAAGCAATGCTTGCAAGCAGCACCATCCCTATCATTTTTCAGCCCGTCGAACTCGGCAAACACAAGCTCGCCGATGGCGGGCTTGTTGCAAACCTCGCAGTAGACGAACTGGAATCCGCTTCACTTGACTATAAAATCGGTGTGGATACCAGGGGCAGCATGTATACACTTGCCGAAGATATCGACATACCCTGGCAGGCTGCCGACCAGGCAATGACCATTCTTGTCGAACTGCAATATCCGCATCAGCTTGAAAAAGCCGATCTCGTCATCGCCCCTGATGTCGGCAACAATCCGGCTATTGATTTTTCCAGGCTTCCCGAACTTATCGATGCCGGTTATAAAAGCGGAAAAGCACTTGCAGAAAAAATCAGGAGGGAGATTTCGTTCCCTTCTCGGAACAGAACCGGAATAACCACTTACAAAAAGTCCATCAGGTTTACCGGCAGGGAAAAGGAGTACCTGAAAAATTACCATCATGCCGGGGAGATCATACGTAACGCTTCATACGTCGAGGAAGCGTTGAAAGCACTACTTGAAACCGACAGGTTCACAAAAGTTTACGCCAGAGTAGACCGCAACGCCGGGGAAGTCGTGTTCCACTGTGAAACGCTTCCCTGGTTCGACCGTGTCGAGCTTGTAAACCCGGTAACCGACATAAACACAGAAGAGCTTGATGCCTGCTTCGGTAAACTGCTGAAGCAGGGCTACACCAACACCGAAGGAACCGAGGCACTGGAAAAACTTCTCAAAGTATTCAGAAAAAAAGGCTATCCCCTTACAGACATTGAACGCTTATGGATTACAGACGCAAAGCTGTCGATAGAATTTTCGGACGGTAAAATATCTGCTCTTGCCGTTTCTCAGGATAAAAATATCACCCGATCCACTCCTGTCATGAGAGAGCTTTCCATAGACACCTCAAAAGCGTTGCGGATCAGGGATGTCGAACGTTCGATCGACAACCTTTTCGGAACGGGGGCATTCAACCGTGTCTCCATAGGTATATCGGGAAAAGACACCCTTTCCCGGAGTTCCGATGGCAGCCACTCGTTGAGGGTACGGCTGAACGAAAAGCCATCTACCGTGCTCAGGCTTGGTGTCCATTACGATGAGACCTATAACGCACAGGCTCTTATTGACTTCAGGAACGAGAACCTGAGCGGCACTGCCAATTCCATAGGGGGCTGGTCGAAAATAGGCGAGAAAAACAACAAAGTCAATCTTGAATTCAATATGCCCCGCATCGGCAAAACCAGCCTCACTTTCACGACAAATCTCTTTTTTGACCAGCGAACACTCGATATTCGAAATCCCGAGTTCTCACGCAAGTTTTTCTTCTCCGACTCCGGGGAAACCAAACGTTTTGGCATACAGCACTACGGGCTCACCTCGTCATTCGGCACAAGAATAGGAAAAAGCAGTCAGCTCCTGTTTGATATGACCCTGAAAAACAGTCAGACCTATGACAAGGGAGACAGCGATTTTCAAACAGAGAACGACGATATCGCTTCTGCCGCAATAGAATTTGCCCTTGATACACGAGACAATTCTTTCTTGCCGACAGAAGGGAGACATACAAGCCTGCGTTACTCCGCAACACCTGAAATTTTAAATGATGAAACATTCTGGCAGTTCCATCTCGCACACGAGGAAAACATATCATTCAGCGAAAGGATATCCGGTCAGCTGAGTTTCTCCCTCGGGCTCAGCAGTCAGGGTCTGCCGTTTTCGGAAATGTTTTTTCTGGGGGGAGCCGGCAGCCCTTACAGTCGAAGATTCATCGGCCTGAAAGAAAACGATCTCATAGGCAGAAACATGGGTGCTTTGGGAGCTAATTTCCGATACAGCCCACCCTTCGACCTTATATTCCCTTCATCATTCCTGCTCTATTACAATGCAGGAAATGTCTGGCAAAATAGGGACGATATGTCACTGGACGATATCATACACGGTATCGGGGCAGGTCTCAACTGGGAAACACCTCTCGGCCCGGCATGGTTCAGTGCCGGAAAAGCATTTACCGTCAATGACGAGGACAGGGAAAATGGCCGCTCTGCAATACGGTTTTCGGAAACGGTATTGTATTTCAGTCTCGGCCATGAATTTTAGGGCCCCGCCGAACTCGGAACTGTTTATTTAAAGCCCCCTCGTATTTTCAAACCCATGCAATACACAAACGCAATTCCCGAAAAAAAACCTCATATCCTGGTGTGCAATGATGACGGCATTGACGCAGAAGGCCTGCATGTTCTTGCGGCATCAATGAAAAAAATCGGTACCGTTACGGTTGTCGCCCCTTCAGAACCCCGCAGCGGAATGGGGCACGCCTTGACTCTTGGCGTACCCCTGCGCGTCAAGGAGTATGCAAGAAACAATCGTTTTTTCGGGTACACTGTATCCGGCACTCCGGTTGACTGTATCAAAGTCGCATTGAGCCATATTCTCACGGAACCACCGGATATCTTAGTCAGCGGCATCAATTACGGAAGCAATACCGCAACCAACACACTCTATTCAGGCACCATCGGGGCGGCGCTCGAGGGCGGAATTCAGCACCTGCCCGCAATTGCATTTTCTCTCACGACATATGAAAATGCCGATTTCACCTATGCCGGAAAATTTGCCAGAAAACTTGTCCGAAAAGTGCTTCGTGAAGGACTTCCTTCCGATACGATTCTTTCAGTCAATATCCCCAATATCCCTGAATCGGATATCAGAGGCGTCGCTGTAACCTCGCAGGGAAAATCGCGCTGGGCGGAAAACACCATCGAGCGTGACGATATGTACGGCAATCCCTACTACTGGCTGAGCGGGAAACTTGAACTGCTGGATAACGAGATGCTCTATGATGAATATGCCATCAGACAAAACTATATTGCCGTAACCCCCGTCTCTATTGACATGACGAATCACGACGCCCTCAATAACATCAGGCAATGGAAACTTAAACGGTAGACCGTGAACACTTTTCTGATAGATTATCCCGACATACAGAGCCCGAAGAAGGGTTTTTCAAAGCTTTTCAATGATTACACCCGGGAAGGGGAAACACATGAGAAACTGACGGACCGGTTTTTCCACAACGATTACCGTAAAGAAGCGGATTATTACAGGCACATCAACACGATTATATCCAGAAACTACAGCCGGAGCACACTTGCCGAGATCCTCGTCCGTCAGAACAGGGAGTTCGGCACTGCAGATGAGCATGTCTCTGCGATCGACAAGATCGGCTCCCCGCGATGCATGTTTGTGGTTACCGGCCAGCAGCCCGGTTTGTTCACCGGTCCTCTCTACACTATCTACAAGGCCCTGACCGCCGTCATTCTGGCAGAAAGGCAGAAAGAGATGTTCCCGGATTACGATTTCATTCCCCTCTTCTGGATAGAGGGCGAAGATCATGATTTCAAAGAGTCGGCACAAACATCACTTTTCGATTCCGGACAGCTGGCGCACGCAACACTCGATCCCTGGCTGAACCTCCCGGGCCAGATGCTGAGCCGGACAGTCATGGGTCCCGGAATAACCGAAACCCTTTCCCGGTTTACCTCCCTGCTTCAGGAAACTGAATACAAAAACGAGATCGTCTCTGTTCTGGGCGAGTTCTATACCCCTCAGAGCACGCTTGAACTTGCTTTCGGAAAAACCATGGCATTTATTTTCAGGAACTATCCGCTTGTATTTCTTTCCGCAAGCGATCCGGAGTTCAAAAAACTTGCCGGGGATGTTTTCTACCGTGAACTTGCAACCTGCCCCCGGACCTCTCATTCGGTGATCGGTCAGAGTTCGATTCTCGAAAGTATGGGTTATCAGGCTCAGGCCAAACCTCGCACCGTCAATCTTTTTTACCTGAACCATCAGGACCAGCGAATGAAAATCGAGCAGTCCCCCAACGACTCGTTCACTGTTTCACCGGACAGGCACCGTTATTCAAGACATCAGATAATGGAACTCTGTGGTGATCACCCTGAACGGTTCAGCCCGAACGTCATTCTGAGACCCTTGGTGCAGGACCATGTTCTCCCTGTTTTCGCTTACATTGCCGGACCGGGAGAGATAAGTTATTTAGCGCAGTATCGCAAAGCGTACGAGCATTTCGGACTGAACATGCCTTTTATCATCCCAAGAGGCAGTTTCACGCTCGTCGAACCGGCAGTCAGCAAAATCATGGACAAGATCATGAGGAAAACCGGACGGCCGGCAATGTCGAGAAAACAGATCTACCACATGGCATTTCATGATCTCCGTATTTTGCAGAAAAATGCAATTTCCGGTGCCGAGAACCACGATTTCGACTCATTGTTCGACAAGGCGGAACAAAACATAAACCGGGAAATCGCGGCGCTTTCTCCCAAACTTGTACAACTTGACCCGAATTTCGAACAGGTAATAGCCGGCTCAATGCGGCAGATTGAAAAAGTTCTTTCGGGAGTACGACAGAAAGCACACCGGGCGAGCAGGAAAAAGCATGATGAGCTGGTATCACAGCTGGACAAAGCTGCTTCAAGCCTTTTCCCGGAAGATATTCCTCAGGAAAGAATGGTCAATCCCTTTTACTATTTCAATAAATACGGATGGGACCTTCTGGACGATCTTGCCGGGTTGTTGCGGGCACATGCGACAGATGCCCATATGATCATGGAACTGTAAGGCACCTCTGTACATTAGTCGCAAGTCCCGGTTCTATCGGAATACGAGGCGAACGGAGCCAGAGATACCGGAGTATCC
>JANQFD010000060.1 GCA_028278005.1 Chlorobium sp.
GTAAGGGTCAAGCATCTTCTGGTTACATGGCTTTTCCTGACGCCTATTGCCGCAGTTTTTGCCGTATCGAAGCCCTACAGGCTTGAAAGGCTTATGACCTTTTTCAACAGTGGAGACGGTCAGCAGCTTTCCTATCAGGTACGCCAGGCGCTTATCGGTTTCGGCAACGGAGGCCTGTTCGGGCTGGGTATCGGTGCAAGCAAACAACGTGAGCTGTTTCTGCCGCTTTCCTATAATGACTTCGTGTATGTCATAATTGGAGAGGAATTCGGTTTTATCGGCGCCGTGGCCGTGCTCGCACTCTTTACGTTGTTTTTTATCTGCGGCCTGGTGATCGCCAAGCATGCAGCAGATACATTCGGCCGTTTTGTTGCATTGGGCATTACCATTACCATTGTACTCTATGCATGTATCAATATGGCGGTTGCCTGTCATGTGCTGCCTGCAACGGGAGTTCCCCTTCCGTTCATCAGTTACGGAGGGACGGCTCTGCTTTTCAATTCCCTGGGAGTGGGAATACTGATCAATATCTCGAGAAGGCGTCATGCATCTGTGTCTGCTCCCGGAGATGTTATGATACCCGGAGGCAACCGATGAAAGTGATGTTTGCAGGCGGAGGAACCGGCGGCCATCTTTACCCGGCAGTAGCGATGGCTCAAGAGCTTGGAGAGCGGTTT
Organism: Chlorobium sp.; assembly: GCA_028278005.1. GTDB lineage: Bacteria > Bacteroidota > Chlorobiia > Chlorobiales > Chlorobiaceae > Prosthecochloris. Next base: position 678 of record JANQFD010000060.1, read on the forward strand.
CCCGGTACTGAGGTTTCCTTTGCCGGGACCGAGAACGGTATCGAGGGCAAAGAGGTACCCCGTCTGGGTTATCATCTGCATACATTCAGGGTCCGCGGGTTCAGAAGGGGGGGCACGCCGGCTGATATACTGGGCAATGCGGCAGTTCTGGGCGATTTCATGCGGGCCGTATGGAGAGCTGCGGACCTTATTAAAAGGGAGCAGCCCGATGTTGTTGTCGGGACGGGGGGATTTGTGAGCGCACCTCTTCTTCTCGCGTCACAGATGCTGGGCAAAAAAAACCTGATCCAGGAGCAGAACGCTTTTCCGGGGGTGACGACAAAAATGCTATCCCTGTTAGCAACAGAGGTGCATCTTTCGTTTCCCGACAGCCGAAAGTTTCTGAAAAGAAAAACCGGTGTCTATGTTACCGGTAACCCCGCCCGCAGTTTCAGGATGCCCGAGGTCAGCGTGGCAAGAAAGCAGTTCGGCCTTGATCCCGATCTTCCCGCTCTGCTTGTTTTCGGTGGAAGCAGGGGCGCCCGGTCTATCAATAATGCAGTAAGGGAGTGGGTCGGAGATATTCAGCGAACGTCCAGCATCGTCTGGCAGACAGGGGCGCTCGATTATGAAAGTATCAAAAAGGATTTCAGTGCATCCGAAACCCTCTGGATCGGCCCCTACATCGAAGATATGGGGGCGGCATATGCGGCAGCCGATCTTGTGCTTTGCCGGGCGGGAGCATCGACAGTTGCCGAGCTTACAAACCTCGGAAAACCGGCTGTTCTTGTCCCCTATCCCTATGCCACCGGTAATCACCAGTTTTACAATGCCGAAGCGCTGTCGAGGGAGGGGGCCGCGGAACTTGTAGAAGACAGGAATATCGCCGGCACCAGGGTGAAGGAACTGGTGATGAAGCTTCTTATGGATGGCGACGCGCGGAAGAAAATGGCTGACGCATGTCGAAAACACGGGAAGCCCGATGCAGCAAAGGAGCTTGCGATGAGAATTGCAGGAATGGCAGAAGAGGCACAGTGAGCGTTGTTTCACGCTCGTTCAAATAGGCAAAGAGGTAAATACAAGATAGTATGGAGCTGGGGAAAACAAGACACATACATATTGTCGGCATAGGCGGTGCAGGAATGAGCGCCATTGCCGAACTACTGCTTAAATCCGGTTTTATCGTTACAGGATCCGATCTGGTTGCCAACGAGGTAATCGGTAAACTGCAGGATATCGGAGCGGTGGTGGCACGCGGGCACAGTGAGGAAAATATAGCAGACTGCGATGTGGTGGTGTATTCGTCCGCAGTGGAGGCAGGCAAGAACGTGGAGATAGCTGCGGCTGAGCAAAAGGGAATCCCGGTAATCAAACGGGATGAAATGCTTGGTGAGTTGATGCGTTACAAGAGCGGCATTTGTGTGTCCGGAACGCATGGCAAAACAACGACAACCGCCATGATTGCAACAATGCTGATCGAGTCAGGCGAGTCGCCGACCGTCATGATAGGGGGTGTTTCCGATTATCTGAAAGGGAGCACTGTTGTTGGAAGCGGGAAATATATGGTGATCGAGGCGGATGAATACGACCGGGCGTTTCTCAAGCTGACCCCGTCACTTGCCATAATCAATAGTCTGGAAATCGAGCATACCGATACGTACAGTACAATTGAGGAACTCAGGGAGGCATTTATTGCTTTTGCCAACAAGGTTCCGTTCTACGGGAGGATACTCTGTTGTGTCGACTGGCCCGAGGTAAGAAACATTATCCCCCGGTTGAACAGGCGCCTGTTGACCTACGGTATCGAAGAGTCCGCAGATATGACCGCCCGGGATATACACGTTGAAAACAGACATACGGTCTTTACAGCCGAGTATCACAAAAAAACACTTGCCGACATCCGTATTGCCGCTCCGGGAAGGCATAACGTTCATAATGCCCTTGCTGCCGCAGCAACCGGACTTGAAATGGGGCTGCCGGTTGAAAAGATTGTTTCGGGGCTTGCTGCATTTAACGGTCTGCGACGGCGTTTTCAGATCCTCTGCGGCAGCAGGAGCGGGCCTGTTGTCGTCGATGATTACGCTCACCACCCTTCCGAGGTGAAAGCAGCTGTCAAGGCAGCTGGTGCAGGGTGGCCCGATTTTGAAATTATCGCTGTTTTTCAACCGCATCTGTTTTCCCGGACAAAGGATTTTGCGAATGAATACGGCTGGGCGCTGTCAAATGCCGACCGGATCTGTGTTCTCGAGGTATTTGCCGCGCGTGAGAATCCTGCGGATTTTCCCGGGGTCACCGGTGCGGTTGTAGCCGAAGCGGCAAGGATGGCCGGTGCACAACAGGTGGATTATTTCCCGGAGAAAGAGGAACTCTACGCCTATCTGTCAGGTTACTGTGTGGCAGGGAAACTCCTCTTATGCATGGGCGCAGGAGATATCACAAGATTTGCGGCAAGGCTTGCAGAAAAATGTATGTCCGTGGATCAGTAACCGGTCGGCATGGTGATGACTGACGTGCCGAACCTCGGGTCCGGTATATGGTGTCGGGTTCGAAAAAAGAGCCGATACCGGCAGCGGGACGGTGATCCCGAAAAAACGTTGCAGGGACAGCCATTAAACGAATGATTGAATTGTATACACCTCTGTTCATTGCCATGAGCTGCGAATCTGCCGGGATGCAGTGCAAACGCAGTCCCGATTGCAGGCCGGGGGAGCGTCCCTGCAAGTCGGGATCAACGATGCAATTGACGCGTGGAATCAAGAGAGGTTACCTAAAAGATCAACAGTTGAACAGATGATCAGTACCGAGGAACTTCGGGGTGCCATCAAGGGGCAGGTGCTTCTGGGTGAGTCCATGAAAGAGCACACAACAATGAAGATCGGCGGATTTGCTGATTTTTACGTCGATCCCCTCGACAAAGACGATCTCTGCAGAGCGGTTACACTGTTTGCACAAAGGGGGCTTCCATGCCTGCTGTTCGGCAGGGGATCGAACCTGCTTGTGCATGATGAGGGCATCCGCGGTGCCGTTGTTGTCACAACAAGAGCGTTGGGTAATTACACGATCAGTAAAAACGTCGTGACGGCCGGAGCCGGAGTATCGCTGCCTCTACTGGCAGAAAAGACATTTGCCCGCTCCCTGGGTGGTCTGGAGATGCTTCAGGGGATTCCCGGTACGGTAGGAGGTGCAATCGCAATCAATGCCGGGGCTAACGGACAGGAAATACTCGATGCAGTTTCCTGGGTCGAGATCCTCGAAGGCGGAAAACCACGGGTTGTAAGCAAGGATGAGATTGCTGCGGGTTACCGTTACTGCTCGCTTGAAGGGCATGCAATTCTCGGCGCGGGCATGAAGCTTCAAAAGCTTTCCGCAACTGAACGTGAAAAGATCGAGGTATTACGAGCAGCGGCTTTACAGAAAAGGGCGGTTTCCCAGCCTCTTTCATGGCCAAATGCCGGAAGTGTCTTCCGAAATCCTGCCCCTGAAGAGAATCCGTCCGGGCTCAGCGCCGGACAGATGATAGATGCCTGCGGCCTGAAAGGGTTTCAAAGAGGGGGGGCGGCTATTTCGGAAACACATGCCAATATCATCATCAACAAGGGGAGTGCAAAAGCTTCGGATGTTATGGAATTGATTACTCTTGCAAAAGAGCATGTCAGGAAAATGTTCGGTGTCTGTCTTGAACTTGAAATAAAGCTTCTCGGTTTTGAAAAAGCCTGTTGCTGATGGAAGGTTTTGTGTATGATGGGGATTCGGATACCGTCTCTGAACCGTTTGAAAACGGCACAGAGGCCGAGGCCGATCAGGACGGCCGGAAAGGCCCCCGGTTGAGGTTCATTATTGCTGTCATGCTCGTCATTGCGGGAGCATTGGCAGGGCTGGCGGTATATGCGGCGCAGTGGAAGAAAAGTTTATGGATCAAGGATGTGGTTATCAGCGGCAACCGGGTGTATCCTGTGGAGGAACTGATGCAGAAAGCCGAAGGAGTTGTGGGAAAAAATCTTGACAGTCTTGACAGTTCTGTGTTGATAAACAGTTATACTGCCCTTCCCTATGTGAAGCACACCGATGTGATCAAGGAACTGAACGGCATCGTCCGTATTACCCTGGAAGAGCGCATTCCCATGGCGCTTACGGCAAATGGGGATAAAGTACAGGTTATTGATACCGAAGGATATATCCTGCCTTTTCGTTCATTGCCCGCACCTCTTGATGGCGTGCCGAGGGTTTCGGGGGTAAGAAAGCGGCAGACGAAGGGCGAGCGCCTTCCGAAAATGCAGGAAAGGAGTTTTTCCGTCCTCAGCGAGATGATTCAGGCTGTGGCCGCATCCGAATATGCCCGGCTGCTGATCCGGCAGGTTGCGCTGAGTGAAGAAAATAATACGTACTTCACAACGGCAGGCTCTCCCACCCGTTTTATTGTAGGTAATGGCGGGAACTACAAGGAAAAGTTGAAAAAATTCGAGATATTCTGGCAAAAGGTGGTTGCCAAAAAAGGTCTTGACCGGTATGCGACGGTGGATCTGAGATTTCGTGACAGAGTTTTTGCTGTCGAAAACAGCCAGTAACGTGCCCGCGTATTTCTCCCTTATCATCTTGCAATGGATGAAACAATGCAGAGTAGCAATATAGTTGTGGGTCTGGACATAGGAACAACAAAAGTATGTGTTGTTGTAGCCGAGAGGGATGAAATGGGCAAGCTCAATATTCTCGGTCACGGGCGTTCGGATTCCGAGGGTCTTTCGCGTGCAACGGTTATAAATATCAATAAAACCGTTGATGCTATCAAGGCAGCGGTCGCCGATGCCGAGCGCGAATCATCGATCCGGATAAAGGGAGTCAATGTCGGCATATCAGGTGCACATGTCCATTGCATCAACAGCAACTCCAAAATAAGCGTCAATCAGTCCGGGATTGTCAATGCTTCGGATGTGAAACGCTTTCTGGAGAAAGCGGAAACCAACATCCGGTATCTGCATATCGACCATGAGATTATTCATGTTATTCCCCAGGAATTCATTGTCGATGACCAGGAGGGCGTGCTCGACCCGATCGGCATGGCCGGGACAACCATGCGGGGCAGCGCCTATATCGTTGTCGGCATGAAAACCAAGATCCGCAATATCAAACAATGTGTGGAAAAGGCGGGCCTCGAGGTCAATGCCATGACGTTTGAACCGATAGCGTCAGGGCTTGCGGTCATGAAGGAAAACGAGAAGAAAAGCGGTGTTGTCATTATCGACATCGGCGGGGGAACGACCGAGGTCGCTATCTATATTGACGGGGCAATACGCTTTTCCGAAGTGGTAAAGGTGGCGGCCAACGATGTGACCAACGATGTCAAATACGGCGCCAAGACGCTCTATGAGGTTGCAGAGGATCTGAAGATCAAGCACGGTTGCGCCTATACCGGCGGGGAAAGGAAGGAAGACGAGGAGATCCTTATCAAGGGTATTGAGGGCAGGCCTCAGAAATCCTTTATGAAAAGCTCCCTGAACCTTATTATCGAAGCTCGTATGATGGAGATTTTCGAGTTGATCAGAGAGGTTATAAACCGGTCCGGTTACTATGACTATCTGAATGCCGGAGCAGTGATCACCGGGGGAGGATGCCTGATTCAGGGAACCGACACCCTTGCCGCAAAAGTGCTCGGGCTTGATGTGAGGACAGGTTATCCGGAAGGTATTTCAGGGGGCATCAAGGAATCCATAAACAGCCCGATCTATGCAACGGTTATGGGGCTTGTCGCACACTCGTTCGAGAACAGTGATTTCGAAGGTACGGTGATCGAAATCCTTCCCGGTTCGAGAAAGCAGGACGGAGAGCAGACGGGGGCTGTGCCGCCGCCCGTCGTACAGGCAGGTAAAACCATTGTCGACCGGTTGAAGGACTGGTGGGAAAAACTCTGATGGTATTTTCAGGGAGGGAAGAAAGCTATGGCGTTTGAACTTGATCCGGGATTGTTTGAGCACGAAGCGGAGAAAGGTGTTTCAATCAAGATTGTTGGAGTTGGAGGCTGTGGAGGAAATGCGGTCAACAATATGATCGACCGTAAAATCGCAGGCGTTGATTTCATAGCGTTCAATACCGATCGTCAGGCTTTGCTCAACTCCAAGGCCCCTGTCAGGATCCAGATCGGAAAGAAAGCAACCAACGGTCTCGGTGCCGGTGCCGATCCTGCAAAAGGACGGCAGGCTGCGGAAGACGATCATGAGCTCATTGCCGATCAGTTGCGCGGTGCAGACCTTGTTTTTATAGCGGCGGGGTTGGGCAAGGGTACGGGAACCGGAGCGGCTCCGGTTATTGCCACAATTGCAAGAAACATGGGTATCCTTACCATTGGTGTCGTTACCCGTCCCTTCAGTTTTGAGGGAAGGATAAAGTCCGAGATTGCAGATGGGGGTATTGCCGAGCTGCGAAAGTATATCGATACGCTTATCGTGATCGAAAACGAGAAGATTCTCACGATTGCAGAAGAAGGGGTGAGCGCCACGGAAGCTTTCAATATGGCGAATGACGTGCTCTATCGTGCCGCGAAGGGGATCGCCGACATCATTACCAGCCACGGCCATGTGAATGTGGATTTTGCCGATGTCAAAAGCATCATGTCAGGCGCGGGAGATGCCGTGATGGGATCAGCTTCCGCTTCAGGTGAGCGCAGGGCGCTGAAAGCTGCGGCAGATGCAATCAACAGTCCTTTGCTGAACGGCATAATCCTGAAAGGTACAAAAGGCGTTCTGGTGAATATGACCGGTGATGTTACCATGCGAGACATGTCGGATGCGATCAGCTACATAGGAGAGCAGGTCGGCAGGTCGGCAAAAATCATCAACGGGTATGTCGAAGAACCTGATGCTACCGGTGAAATCAGAGTGACCGTTATCATTACCGGATTCAGCGCAGACAATACCGGGGGAGATGAAGAGGATGCCGATCAGGTCAAAGCTTCCGACGCAAAGGCGGCAAGAGGGCCCTATCCTGTTCAGCCGCGTCCCCAGCAGGTTCATGCCGGAAGTCAGGAACCCAGCTCCGATGAACTGAAAATTCCGACATACATCCGCAAAAAGATTTCCATTCATGAGCCCATGGAGGTCAGCTCAAAAAGCCCGGACTCGAAATCTGAAGAAAGCAACAGTGATGACATTATTCTTAAAGCGGACCCCAATACTCCCGCATACCTTCGAAGGAGGAAGCAGTAGAAAACTCTTTACAGAAATGTAACCTTGAGAGGCCTGCCGGTGAAGGTTCTTGTTTAGCGACATGTTATCTTGAGTGCGAGCCAGGCCCGGCAGTTTTCTTCTTAAAATGTTTATCGTTCAGGGATGCAAGAGAACAGTGAACGAAAAGGCCCTTCAGCAAAAAACGCCTCTTTCAGAACGTTTCTGTCCACGGCATCCACTTACAGGCCAAGGGCGGGCATGGTCGCATGGCTGCTGCACCGCCTGACTGGGCTGTTCCTTGTGCTTTTTCTCGTTGCCCACATCATTGGACTGATGTCCCTCAACGATCCTGCGGCATTTGAAATCTATGTGACAACATTCAGGAGCCCGCTTCTAAAAATTGCCGAGGTTATGCTGCTTGGTTCGATAGCGCTGCATGCATTCAACGGTTTGAGAATCATGATCCAGGATCTTTTTTATCGTTCCGAGACACAGCGTTTTTTATTCTACCTTGCCCTTTTTCTGACAGTGATCGTAACGCTTGCCGGAGGTACAGCCCTTATTTTTCCTTACTTCATAGCGCCTTTGCTTCCATGAACCGGATGACTGACAAAGAGAATGCTGTTCATCAGACAGATTTCAGGGCTGTCGGCTGGCTTATGCAGAGGCTGACGGGAATCGGTCTGCTCGTGCTGCTCGCCCTGCATTTCTGGCTGCAGCATATGCCGAACGGTTTTCTTGCGACAGCCGAAGAATATAACCTGATACTGAAAGACCTCGGAGAGGCGGGGCCGGATTTTGCCGATGCCCTTGCATCCGGGATGCTGAAAGAGGCGCTGCCGGGAGAGCACGTCATCACCTACGAGAAGGTGCTCGAGCGATTACGTTCCCCGGTATGGAAAACAATCGATATTGCCTTGCTGGTGCTTGCGCTTTCACATGGTGCCCAGGGTTTCAGCAGGGTTATCGGTGACTATGTTCAGCGCGTAAGGCTTCGTAAGGCCGCGGTGGCAGTTGTCTGGATTACAACGACGCTGCTCGCGATTCTCGGGACAACGGTCATACTGTCGGTTGGAGTGAATTAGAACGGTTGCTATGCAGGTTCTCTATCATGATGTGATTATTGTTGGTGCCGGCCTTGCCGGGCTCAGGGCCGCGGTTGAGGTCGCCGGAAAACATGATGCGGCGGTTCTTTCAAAACTGCATCCCCTCAGGTCTCACTCCGGGGCCGCCCAGGGGGGGATATCTGCAGCGCTTGGCAACGCCGATAAAGACAGTCCCGAATGGCACGCTTACGATACCGTAAAAGGGTCGGACTATCTCGCTGACCAGTATGCCGTGCAGGTAATGTGCAACGACGCTCCCCGGGCAATCATAGAACTCGAGCATCTCGGGGTTCCATTTTCGCGTTTCGATGACGGTCGTATTGCCCAGCGACCTTTCGGCGGCCATACAAGAAACTACGGGGAGGCTCCGGTCAGGCGGACATGTTACGCTGCCGACAGAACCGGCCATGTTTGTCTTCATACGCTCTATGAGCAGTCTCTGAGAAAAGGCGTTCGTTTTTATGACGAGTTTCAGGTGCTGGATCTCTGCAGGTCCGAAGACGCGGTTAACGGAGTTGTTGCCGTGGAGCTGAAAACAGGCAGGCTTGTCCTGTTTCATGCCCGGGCGGTCCTGTTGGCAACCGGCGGATACGGAAAAGCCTGGAGAACAACCTCCAACGCGTTTGCGAACACCGGTGACGGCCTGGGTATTGCTCTGAACAACGGAATCCCCCTGGAAGATATGGAGTTTGTTCAGTTTCATCCGACCGGTCTCTATCAGCTGGGCATTCTTATAACCGAGGCGGCAAGAGGAGAGGGAGGGGTGCTGCGCAACGGCCTCGGGGAAAGGTTTATGGAGCGCTACGCTCCGAGCATCAAGGATCTGGCGCCCAGGGATATAGTAAGCCGGAGCATTTACAGTGAGATCATGGAAGGGAGAGGCGCCGGACCTATGAAGGATCATGTGCTTCTTGACCTGACAGCGCTTTCAAGAGAAAAAATTGCCGGTAAACTTCCTGAAATAGAGTCATTTTCAAAGATATATCTCGGCGTCGATCCTGCAGTAAAACCGATACCGGTCCAGCCGACCTGTCACTACGCGATGGGGGGGATCCCTACCGATGTAAACGGCAGGGTGATTATGAATGATGATGGTGCAGAGGTTTACGGGTTCTGGGCTGCGGGCGAGGTTGCCTGCGTTTCCGTGCACGGAGCAAATCGTCTTGGTTCAAATTCATTGCTGGATCTCATTGTTTTCGGGCGACGCGCCGGCAAGGATATCAACCGGTTTCTGGACCGTGAGTGTCTTTCGCCGCTGCCTCTGGCCACAGGTTCGGCCGACAAGGTCAGGGCGATGATAAGCAGGTTGAGGGAGTCCGGGGACGGTGAGCCGCTTGCACGGGTAAGAAACGACCTGCAGAGCATAATGATGGACAATGTCTCGGTTTTCCGTGACGAAGAGGGGCTTTCGGGAGCGGTTGAGCAAATCGCAGCCCTTCAGAAAAGAGCAGAAGCGATCCGGGTGCTGGACCGGAGCAGTACGTTCAATACGGAGCTTCTCGAGGCGATCGAGCTGCAGCACATGGTGAACTACTCCCTGGCTGTTGCGGTTGCCGCACGGGAGCGAAAAGAAACAAGAGGGGCGCATAGCCGGGATGACTATCCCGAACGGGACGATGCAAACTGGCTGAAACATTCGCTTTGTTATCTCGAAGAGGGAGGGCGGATACGGTACGGGCAAAAATCAGTTGATCTTTCGCTTGCTGAGACAAAAGCGGAATTTGTGCCGAAGGAAAGAAAATATTGAGGGCAGAGTGAGAAGTAACAGATGACGAGTACGACAGTTTGGTATGTTTAATTTGCAATCAGATAAAAAGGAGCTTTAGCATTCATGAAATACGGAGCAATTTCAGCAGCAGAGGCGGTGCGTATTGTTAAGACAGGCGACAGGATTTTTCTTCAGACGGCGGCAGCTACCCCCCAGAAACTGGTCAATGCACTTGTAGAGAGGGCGGATGAGCTGAGAAATGTGGAGATAATAAGTCTCCATACAGAGGGGGCTGCTCCCTATGTCCGGCCGGAATACAGAGACAGTTTCCGTCTCAATGCCCTGTTTGTCGGAAAAAATGTCCGATCAGCCGTTCAGGAGGGGCTGGCTGATGCGATCCCGATTTTTTTAAGCGATGTTCCGGCGCTGTTCTATAGAAACGTGCTCCCTCTCGATGTCGCTTTCGTCCATGTTTCCCCCCCGGACCGTCATGGTTACTGTTCCCTCGGGGTATCTGTGGATGCCGCCAGGGCTGCGGTGCATACCGCAAGGCATGTTGTCGCCCAGGTAAACCCGAACATGCCGCGTACTCATGGAGAGGGTTTGCTGCATGTCAGCCATATCAATGCCATGGTTGAGGTCGATGATCCTTTACCGGAAGCAGAAAGGCATGAACTGACCGATATTGAAAAGAAGATCGGCCAGAATGTTGCATCCATTGTTGAAAACGGAGCAACCCTCCAGATGGGTATAGGAGCCATTCCCGATGCAACCCTTGCAGCGCTCAAGCACCACAGGGACCTCGGTATTCATACGGAAATGTTTTCCGACGGTGTTGTGGATCTGGTTGAAAAAGGGATTGTCACGGGGAGGTACAAAAGCACCCACAACGAGATCATTGTTGCCAGTTTTCTTGTCGGAACGCGCAGGTTGTATGACTTTGTCGATGATAACCCGCTTGTTGAGATGTTTGGTTCAGACTATGTCAACGATACAAGAGAGATCCGCAAGAACCCGAGGGTTACCGCCATTAACAGTGCTATTGAAATTGATATGACCGGGCAGGTCTGTGCCGATTCCATCGGCCAGCGTCATTTTTCCGGTGTGGGCGGTCAGATGGATTTCATTCGGGGGGCGGCACTTTCTCCCGATGGAAAGCCCATAATAGCCCTTCCGTCGGTCACCCGCCGCGGCGAGTCACGCATTGTCCCCGTGCTTAAATCAGGTGCAGGCGTTGTCACCACCCGGGCTCATGTGCAGTATGTCGTCACTGAATATGGTATCGTGAACCTCCACGGCAAAAACATGCGTCAACGGGCTGAAGCCCTTGCAAGTATCGCCCATCCCGATTTCCGCGAGGATATCTGCCGGGCCGCTCACGATCTCTATGGCGGCTACCGCAAAGTGTGTTCGCATATGCAGACGTGACGGGGTGGCAGGAAAGAAAAAAAGCAGTTTCCGCATTCACGGAAACTGCTTTTTTCTGTGTGTCCGGGAGGTCTTTATGCAGGCTTGACCGCCTCGACGTAAAGGTGCTCGTAACGGCGCACCATGCGTACATCCGTGAATCCGATTTTTTCAAGGATGGGCTTGTAATTTGACTGTTCCTTGAAACCAAGTACGGAAAACGGCATGCCGATGCCCATGATGTAGTGGCTGAGGTAGTCGTAGTTCGGGTGGTCTTTTTCATCGACGATCATATCGAGTACAAGAACCTTGCCGCCGGCTTCAAGAGCATTGAAGGCCTTTGTGCACATCATCTCCGTGAGCTGTTCGTTTGCAGAGTAGAGAATTCTGCAGAACATGACGGCATCTGCAGACGGATAGTCGTCTCTGTAGATGTCGACGGCAGCACCTCTCAGTCTCTCGGCAAGGCCTTTTTCAGCTGCGTTTTCATCGACCAGCTCGATGGCGCCCGGAAGGTTCAGTATGGTCGTTTCGAGCTGAGTGTATTTTTTGCAGAGAGCCGCCGAGATATCACCGATGCCGCCGCCTACGTCGACCAGCTTTTTATTTGTCGCGAGGTCGGCTTCTTCGAGCAGCAGCTTGATCGAAAAGTGGGCGTTCCGGCGGTGAATCTCTTCGAAGTAAAGGTTTTCTTCCTTTGTTTGCGGCGGGTAGGATGTTTCTCCCTTGTAATCGAGTTTTCCTCTCACGGCATCAGCCATGTGCATATAGAAGTTTTCCGCTGTATATGCCATAGCCTTGGCGACGGGAACCATATAGAGGTTGGGATGGTCTTCGTCAGGAACAAACATGCTCTTTGCAAAATCCGTCAATTCCCATTTACCGTTCTCCTGTCGGGCAATGCCGATCTGTCGCAATGCTTCGAGCAGCATGCCGAGTCTCTGCGGCACGGCACCGATGGCTTCCGAGAGGCTTTCGAGATCTTGAGCATCTCCGGCGAGTTGACTGAAAAGGTCGAGTTCAAGTGCAGCCTTGAAACAGCCGAACTCAACGAGCCCTTTGAAAAGGATTTCATTTGCCCGCTGGTTTTGTTTCATTAGCTCATTGTCATTCATGTTCAGGTGCGGCTAAAAGGTTAAAAAATACGCTGATCCGGCTATTTTTTTATGAAAGACAAATTTACCTCAAAAAGCCTTATGAAACAACTGTAACGAAAGCACCATGTTCCGTATACTTATAACTATACGACGGAGCAACCAATGCACTGAAAACGGCGGCCGTTGTCTGGCATGAAGAGGGTGCGTAACGCAGATTTGGCGGCCGTGCCTGAAGGGAGGGGTAAGTCATGTTGTCAAGTTTTTCAAAGCTGTCCGAAGAGCAGCTGAAGGAAATCAGGGACCTGGAAGAAAGCCTCGGCAAGACACTTCTATCATACTCCAGTTACGATGTGCTTGCCGAAAACCTTACAGATGAGGAACTGCGGCAGGTAAGGAACCTGGAGGAAAAGCTCGGTACGGCACTCGTGGCGGTCAGGGAGAAGGATCAGGTTTGATGCCGATAAGAGCCATCAGCCGCCCGGTTTGTCCTTTTTCTTTGCGATAGGAGAAAAAGTCCCTGTTGTTACGGACCGTACAGAAGGGTGAAACCTCGATACGGTTTTCGGGGACCCCCGCCTCGAGCAGCTGATCGAGGTTTGCCGAGGCAAGGTCGAGCATGATGCTCCCGCCGGGAGAAGAGTTGAGATATTTACTGCTGAAGCAGTCGGCCACGTCCCTTCCGATCTCGTAAGCACTTCCGGAAATCCCGGTACCGATATACGCAAGGCATGAAGCGGGAGAGGTGCCGAATTCCTCTTGCATCGCTTCGACCGTTTTCCCCACGGCATTTGCCGCGGTGCCCTTCCAGCCTGCATGAACCGCCCCGGCTGCTTTATGTTCCGGATCGTAGAGGAGTATTGGGTAGCAGTCCGCGGTGAGTATGCAGAGAAAAACATTTTTTCTGTCGGTTATAAAGGCGTCATGTCCTCCTGTACAGTGCCCCCCTTCGACAGCTTTACAAACAGTTGTTCCGTGAACCTGGTCGGCGGTAGCAAGTGATGACGGTGCTATCCCCAGTCGGTCGCAGAGTATCTGCCGGTTTCTCAGAATGTTTGCAGGTTCGTCGGGAGTGCCGTGTCCGAGATTGAGCGAGGCGAACGGTTTCGGACTGACGCCTCCGTGCCGGGTGGTCTGCAGAGCGCAGACATCCTTGTGCATCGAAAAAATACCG
>JANQFD010000121.1 GCA_028278005.1 Chlorobium sp.
TTTTATGCGGAGAGGGAGGGATTCGAACCCTCGAAGGCTGTTAACCTTACCCGCTTTCCAGGCGAGCGCACTAGACCACTATGCGACCTCTCCAGTTTAAGGGCAAGTAATGTACAATGTATTTCACTTTTTTAAAAACGATCACGGCGCCCGGAGCAAATATTTTCCTTCTCGTTGACCTGTTACGATTGTCTTTGAGCGGCTGCTTTTGTAAATTGGCAGATTCTGTTTAGGACAAATTTCAAAATTGTTTACGGCATGTCAAAAGTACTCTACGAAGCGCTTACGTTTGATGATGTTCTGCTCGTACCGGCTTATTCAAAGGTTCTCCCCAAAGAAACCAGCGTAAAAACACGGCTCACTAAAAAAATTGAACTGAACCTCCCTCTGGTCAGTGCGGCAATGGATACGGTTACGGAATCGGAGCTGGCGATTGCCATCGCGCGTTCCGGCGGAATCGGCTTCATCCATAAAAACCTTACCGTGAAACAACAGGCCGCCGAGGTAGCCAGGGTAAAACGCTACGAAAGCGGCATTATCCGTAACCCTATCACGTTGTATGAAAATGCGACGGTACAGGCCGCCCTCGACCTGATGCAGAAACATTCCATTTCCGGGATACCGATTATTGAAGAACCTGTCGGTCCTGACGATGCTTCATTGAAACTGAAGGGGATCATCACCAACCGCGACCTCCGGTTCAAACCCTCACCCGAGCAGAAAATTTCATCTATCATGACAAGCAGGGATCTTGTCACTGCCGGTGAGGATATCGACCTTGAAGCCGCTGAAGAAATGCTGCTCTCTAATAAAATCGAGAAGCTGCTGATTACCGACGGCAAAGGAAATCTCAAGGGTCTTATAACATTCAAGGACATTCAGAAAAGAAAACTCTACCCTGACGCCTGCAAGGATGAACACGGCAGACTTCGTGTCGGTGCTGCGGTCGGCATCCGCTCCAACACCATTGACAGGGTAAAAGCCCTGGTTGAAGCCGGAGTCGATGTTGTAGCGGTGGATACCGCACACGGTCACAGTCACGCTGTCGGCGAAATGGTAAAGGCAATCAAGAAAAGCTATCCTGATCTTCAGGTTGTTGCCGGCAATGTCGCTACTGCAGAGGCGGTAAAAGATCTTGTTGACGCCGGCGCCGACGCCGTCAAGGTCGGCATAGGGCCGGGCAGTATCTGTACAACCAGGATTGTTGCTGGTGTGGGAATGCCTCAGTTGACCGCTGTGATGAACTGTTCCGAAGAAGCTGCAAAAACAGGAACTCCGATCATTGCCGATGGCGGCATCAAGTACAGCGGCGATATTGCGAAAGCAATTGCGGCAGGTGCCGATTCGGTCATGATCGGCAGCATCTTCGCCGGAACCGATGAAAGCCCCGGAGAAACCATTCTCTATGAGGGAAGGCGTTTCAAGGCTTACAGGGGAATGGGCTCGCTCGGCGCGATGTCCGAGCCGGAAGGCAGCAGCGACCGCTATTTTCAGGATGCTTCCAAAGAGAGCAAAAAATATGTCCCCGAAGGCATCGAGGGCCGCATACCGGCGAAGGGAACCCTCGAAGAAGTTATTTATCAGCTCATCGGCGGCCTGAAATCATCGATGGGATACTGTGGCGTCAGTTCGACTGACGAAATGAAAAACAACACCAGTTTCGTACGCATCACACAGGCCGGTCTCAGGGAAAGCCATCCTCATGACGTAAAGATCACCAAGGAAGCCCCGAATTATTCGGTATCCTGATCCATCGATATCAATCATACACAACAAAAAAGCGGTTATTGGGATAACCGCTTTTTTGTTTCATTTTAACCTTTTGCCCTTTGACTTCTGACTTCTCAGCCTATTCCTCATCATCATGCATGCCTTCGAGGCGATCCTCGAGGTCTGCATAGATATCCTGCAGTTCTTCGATGGTATCCTGATCGGCTTTCCACATTCCCCTGCCGTGAGCTTCGAGCATACGTCCCACGATATTCTTGATGGCCTGCGGATTGACTTTGGCAAGACGTTCGCGCATCTCCGGATCGAGCGCGTACGTTTCGGCAGTCTTCTTGTAGACCCAGTCATCGACACTTTTTGTCACGGCATCCCAGCCGAGCATATAGGTCACCCTGTTACTGATCTCGGAAGCACCGCTGTGACCGTGCTTCAGCATACCCTCGAACCATTTCGGGTTCAGAAGCTTTGAACGGTACTCTATCCTGAGCGACTTGTTTGCATCGTCAACCTTGATATCGGAAGTAAACGATTCGACATAATTCAGCTTTACATCGCTCATGCGTGAGTTGCGCTTTCGCGCGGCAAGCTGGAGCGAACCTGACGATGAGAAATAGTGGTCGATATCCGAGATACCGAACTCGGTTGAGTCGACCTGGTGAACCACACGATCGACGGTTTTAAACAAACCTTTAAGGATGTCCGTCTGCTTCTCTCCTTTCCGGCTACCGCCATAGGCGTTACTGTTCCGGCGCAGGAACAGTTCATCGAGATCGTCATCGCTTTCCCATGCTGAATCCTCAACCATGTCATCCACATAAGTCCCGTAGGAACCCGGAGCTTGCGTGAACTGCCTCGATGTGGCACTTTCGAAATCAGCACCTTCTTCCAGGGCTTCGTCGACATGCTTCTTGATATAGTTCTTATCATGGGGTTCGTCGGCTTTTGCCGCTTCCTGCACAAGCTTGTCGAGCTGATCCATGAGGTTGCCGAAAGCATCCCTGAAGATGGGGCTCAATTGCATGAGCACGTCAATCCTCGGACGCCCGAGTTTTTCAAGCGGAATGAGCTGGTAATGGCTTATCTTGCCCTGGGCGTCATAGGCTGGTTCGGCGCCTGCCAGACGTATAACGACAGCCACGGCTTCGCCTTTTGTCTTGATAGTGTCGAGCCCCCACAATACCTGGGCTATTGTTTCCGGATACTGGCCGTCATTCTCCTCAAGATGCTTTTTCACCAGCATATCGGCTATCTTCGTTCCGCGCTTGAATGCAAGTTCGGAGGGTATTCTCCATGGATCTATCGAATGGATGTTGCGTCCCGACGGAAGCACGTTGACGCCGTCGCGGACCAGATCACCTCCGGGGCCTGAAGGGATATAGCTGCCGTCAAGCACTCTCATCAGTGAATCCATCTCCCCGCGATTATCACCAAGCGCCTGCATCATCTGGGCGCCTTCCTGTGTGAGTCCGCCGATCATTTCAAGGTAATCCTCGGTGAGGCTTTGCCCGCCGCTTATTTCCTTGAATACCGTTGACGGGCTCATTTGCTCAAACAGAACTTTCTGCAGAAAATCACGGCATGCCTGATCAACCTTTTCCCGCATGTCGATCGCTTCACTTTCTCCGCTTCTCGAACGTTTTGCCAGTTCCTCGTAATTGGCATAGTCCCCGTTTGTTCCCGAATACTCCATGAACAAACCGGGCAGGGTCATGCCGTTCATCCCCCTGTTTTTGAGGGTTTCGGTAACGGTAACGAGCTGCGATTCAGCAGGAGCCGATTCACCGAACACATGCAGGGAGCTTGAGATCAGACGGTTTTCGAGTTCGAGAACATAGCTGTAAAGACGGCTGACAAACTCACTGAACAACTCCCCTTCCCGCCTGGGACAGTCATCGGTAAGGTTCAGCAGTTCGGCTTTCTGCATGATGGCCGTCTCCATTTCTTCGGCATCGCTCGACTGATCGAGCCTCC
>JANQFD010000145.1 GCA_028278005.1 Chlorobium sp.
TGAACACTGAACGTATTGAGGCTTGTGTTTTCAAGTACCGGCGACATCGGACTGATGTTAACGCTGAAATCGATCAGCGCTTGGCCGTTCAGACGAAACTTCCGTTCGGGCTCGCCCCCATGTTCATGATGATAAAGATTGTCCCGCGTCATAGCCCAATACCTATTACCCATTACCGAACGCCCTCTTCCTCACACAAAACCGCCCCCCACCGCCTCAGGATACGGTCTACCTCTTTTCTCCTGTCTCTTTGTTCTTCCCAAATACCTATTACCTAATAACCTTTTTCCCCATCCGCTCCGTCACTTGTCACTTGTAACCTGTCACTCTTCACCATTCAACCATTCACTATCCTGTAGATCGTATCCATAGCAAGATGTTCTTCAAAATGATCCGCAAGACGATCATATTCATGATCCCTGTCCAGACCGGCGCCGTTTTCTACAAAGTTCGGGGCCAGCAAACGCAGAAACCATTCCCTGAACTCCTTTCCATCAAAAATGCCGTGAAAGTAGGTACCCATAACTTTCCCGTCGGCACTCCTGAATCCATCGTAGTCTCCGACGGGCATATTGTTCCTGCTTGAAACCTGCAAGAGAGGCATTCCTTCACCGACTTGTCGGGTTTGACCCATGTGTATTTCATAGCCTTGCACTTTCAAGGCATCTTCGAGCATGCAGCCTTTTGAGTTGAACAGTTGTTTTTTTGGCTGAAGAACTGTCTCAACCGGTATTAAACCAAGCCCTTTTGATTGTCCGGCAGCACCTTCCAGCCCGTGAGGATCATCGATCAACTTTCCAAGCATCTGATATCCGCCGCAGATTCCGAAAATTGTCCCTCCGTTTGCCCGGAATTCTTCCAGCTTTTCCCCCCAGCCTTTGGCAAACATCCATTCGAGATCGCCTCGCACATTTTTTGACCCGGGAAGAATTACGGCCTGATACTTTTTAAGATCTTTTGCATGATGCAGATAATGCACCTCTATAATGTCATTTGATTCAAGTACTGCAAAATCGGTAAAGTTCGATATATGAGGAAAATAGATTACCGCAATACTGATTTTCGAGTGATCCGGCGGCGCTGCAGGATCGACAACAGCCTGCAGTGGCACGGCATCCTCTGCATCGATTGCAATCCCTCTGAAATACGGTATTACACCAAGCACAGGAACCCCGGCAAGCTTCTCGATAATCCTGACACCATCGTCAAAAAGCGTTGCATCCCCCCTGAAACGGTTGACAATAACCCCCTTGACCCGCTCCCTGTCCTCTGCAGGAATAACCGAGAGTGTACCCGCAATCTGTGCGAATACACCTCCCCTGTCTATATCTGCCACAAGGATAACCTGTGCATCGGCAACCCTTGCAGTCCTGAAGTTCACGAAATCCCGGTCGTATAAATTCATTTCGGCGCATGATCCTGCCCCTTCGATAACCAGCATTTCGTAACGATTGCTCAACCGTTCAAGACTCTCAAATGCCCTTTCAGCCCAAACGCCTGTATTGCCAAAATACTCCTTTGCAGAGCGGTTCGCAGCAACCTCTCCATGCAATACAACCTGTGAGCCGATATCTGTATTCGGTTTAAGCAAGACAGGGTTCATATCCGCAGTAGGCACGACGCGTGCAGCCTCTGCCTGGACAACCTGGGCGCGGCCTATTTCAAGACCGTCAGGAGTCACGCCCGAGTTATTGGACATGTTTTGCGCCTTGAAAGGAGCCACATCGATGCCTGCATTGCTGAAAATGCGGCACAGTGCTGTGACAACAATGCTTTTCCCGACATCCGAAGCCGTACCGAAAACTGCAAGATTTTTCATATAACACTCCATTCTCGGCCCTACCAGCGGAGACCTGGCGCAAACCGTACACCCTTACTGAATACCTCAAATGAAAATAATAGACAAAAAAGAGTGGAAAACCGGTGAAATGACTATTTCAGACCGGAAACGACCCGTTTGAGATCTTTGATGCCCTTCATAAGCACAGGAGCAGGATAAACAAAATGCCCGCCGTTGAGCAACACGACCTCGTAATCTCCTTCGGTCATATCGACTGAGCACCCGTGATCAACATCCTGTAAAACAAAAACAATGTCAGGCCTCGTCATGCGTAACAATTCGTCGACACTTGAAATGTCACCTGATTTGTTAACATGGCGTATTGACGGGTGGGTCTCAACGAGAGTAAACCCTGCATTCGAAAACAGATCATAGAGATAGGTGTTCCTGCCGAATGAGAATGGTTCCCCTTTACAGCTTGAGAGAAGAAGAGCTTTTCTTTCATTCCCTTCTACCGTATTTGCCAATTTTTTCCAGTTCTCAGCAAACTCATCTGCCATTCTGTCACCTTCCGGTAAGCCGAGCATTTCAGCTATGGCACGGATATTATCCTCGATTTCCGACATCTTGTGAAAACCCTGAAGAACTATCGACTTCGTTCCCTCTGGTGTGACCTCTCGAAGCACATCCTGCGCTGCCCAGTCGGATGTGAATATGTAATCGGGCTCAAGATCTTCAATAGCCTGTTTATCGGGATCCAGGATTCCTCCTGTCCGGGGCAGGTTCAGCGAATCATAGCGGCTGACACCAACAATGTTCTTTTCCTGGCCAAGGTAACGCAGAGTATGCGTTATATAAGGTGACTGGCTTATAATTCTGGGTCCCTGAGTGCTGCAGCCAACCACTAAAAGCAGCAGAAGAATAACAAGTTTTTTCATTGTCGAGATAAGCAGAATTCCAAAAACAGGCGGCATAGTGGAAGAACCATGCCGCCACCAGAAGAAGCTTTCTGTTTTCAGATCAGATATCGATTCTGAGGCCCAGCTTGAAGCTGCGGCCTGGCATTGGATAACCAAGAACATGCTCATAGTTCCGGTCAAACAGGTTCTCGACACTGCCTTTTATTGTAACACCCGAGGCTGTAGAATCCCCAAAAGGGATTTTTTTAGCAAGTGACATGTCGGCAATGTAAAAGCCGCCCTTGGTTACGTCTGTGGCCGGCCATGTGCTCCAGTCCTGAACTTCGGTCTCGCCAAAAAAGGCCAGGTTAAACATGCCGCTGAATCCTCTCGTATCACGCAGCCTCACACCTGTTGAAAGGTTCCATTCAGGTATATATTTGATGGTTTCATCGGGTGAACCATCATCGAATTGTGAGGTGTAGTCCATCAGATACGTTCCTGATGCATATGGTTCCATAGAGAGTTCACACCCCATAAAACAGACGGGAAAGGTATAGGACACCTCTGCCTCTATGCCGGTGATCGTTGCCTTGTCCTGGTTCTGCCATGACACCTGATCTGCAGCTATGTCAACCTGCTGGATAAAATCCTCATATTCCGTTGTAAACAAGGTCAATGAGGAAGCGAAGCCATCGACGTTAACCTCTATACCCCCGTCGACAGTGTGACTTCTTTCAGGTTCGAGGTCGGCGTTGCCGATATAATTCTTGGTTCCCGACCAGCCGCTTACAACATAATCCGCAGCAAGATCCTGTGCGGCAGGAATCCTGAAACCCTCTCCATATGAGGCGCGAAGCTTGACGTGATCCGAAGCATGGTAAGCCATCCCGAAACTTTTCACAAAACTGTCCGTGTCCTCGGAGGTTTCAGGTGTAACAAGGTCCCTGTTATATTTCACCGAATAATCGTCATACCTCAATCCTGCGTTAAGAACCAGACTCTGCCCGAAAAACATCCCCTTAGCCAAAACGAAGTAACCCATATCGTCATACGCCGACTTGCGGGGAGAATAGTCATTCTGCTCGAGATCATAGTTTAACCAGTCAACACCTGTCGTTACAGTAAAACGCTTCCCTATATAGCTTACCTGAGCCAGTGCGCCCTGCTGATCGGTTGTTTTTATGAACGGTTCTCCATCATCCCAGAATGTCGGGTTGCTATCAACCGGATCATACCATGTATCTTTGTCTTCTCCGATGAAATAGCGGGCCATCCATGAAAAACGATCATCGGCAGACTTGCCGGTATAGTTGAAATCGATCGCACGGTTGCTGGTTCTCTTGCTGTTATCGAGGTCATTGTTTGCAAGTTGACCAGGCTGGCCTGCATTATCAACTTCGAAATGTGTATAAATCAGTCCGATCCTGTTTCCGGGATAGAATTCATAACCAAGATTGACACTTCCCCGGATATCATCGTCATAGCCGGTATTGTAGTATTTGTCTCCATCACCGGTTTTATAGTCTCCCATATCAGCCACAGAACCTGTTGCCGAGAAATCAAAATTACCAAGCCTGCCGGCAACACCCGCTATCGTTTTCCTGTAGTCAAACGTTCCCAGTTCCTGCTCAGCAAAAAAAGAAGGTTTTCCCTCCCCCATTCTCGTAATGACGTTGATCACACCACCTATAGCTGCAGAGCCGTATTGCACTGCCCCGGGTCCCCTGATAATTTCAATCCTCTCGACATTCTCCGTCATGAGTTTGGCAAGGTTACCTGTACCGGCCCTTCTGCCATCGATCAGAATGAGTATCTTGCCTCTCAGGTCGTTGCCGTGCGAATCGCTCCTGAAGCCTCGAATACCAACCGTTGTGAGTGCGCCGGGATACCTCTGAATGTGACCGATACTTTGTTCAGCGAGGAGTTCGCCAAGATTTTGCGCTGGTGAGTCTTCAATCTGCTTGCGGCTGATAATCGTCACATTGGTCGTAACGTCTTTTTTCAACTCTTCAAGCCGGCTTGCCGTTACAACAATTTCCTTTCGGGTATGTCTGACGGTTTCCGAAGTTTCTGAAGGCACCTCGGCCCTGATCACACCGGTTGTGACAAGCCCTGCAGCTGCAAGGAATACAAGAATTTTTCTCATGCTTCCATCATGTTTAAAATTGTAAGAATCAACATGACTGGAGTTATAAACAGAAAGCAGTTATGCGGCAGGAAATCCTTATGCGAAAAGTGTCTGTAGAGCTGAACGGCACACTGCAGAAACGAATACCAGACCAAAAATCGCTGGATCAGCGATCTTGTGCCGAACAAAGAACCGATGCATCAGTGGATTGATTACCGCATTGCCTGACTATAACCCGTAGTCCAAACGAATAAAGCAATGAATAACTGGCAGGTCTCCTGACTTTCACGGAATACTTATACTGATAACCTTCCCACTTTTTCCGGGCGGAAAACAGCAGTGATCATCAGCAACTGATGCTTC
>JANQFD010000155.1 GCA_028278005.1 Chlorobium sp.
GCACATTCATTGCAGCTCCTCGGTTATGAAAATGTTGCCTCCCTCTGTACAGGTTTGAGAGGGTGGAACGATTATGAAGAGCCTCTGGAAGACAGCGCCGGAGACAGGGTGGAAGAGGATGACGCCGACGATTACTTTACCGCCAAGCTCCGGCCTGACCAGGTGAATCCGAAGAAAAGAAAGTGACCGGCAGGCAGGACGTGATGAGCACAGAGCAATGAGCGCCCGGTTCTTAGTGCTCTGTGTGCCAGGTATTATGTGTCAGGAGGGAAGCTGGAATTCTGAATCCAGAATCCTGAATGCGGGGGATGAGATGTGCATTTTTTTTTGCGATGAATTTCGGAAAATAAGTATCCGGACTATCTTCGACATACTGCCAACTGCCAACTGATATTTGTTGCTTCTTGAATAGGACCGGGATGTTTCTTTTCTTATCTTCGTCCCGACCCCATAGAATCCTGTGAGATTATACGGAAGAACGGTAGAAAAATTATTAACCAAGACTCCTTAGAAAGAAGTGCCCGAGACGAGCAAGAGACTGCAGAACGACCCTGGGCTTCTGCATCCGCCTGTTGACACGGAGATCCCGACCCAGGAACATATAGAAGAAGCCGAGCGGTGCGGTTTCCAGTGCCGTGCCAAGGCGGCAAAAGTTCATTTTGATGAACTGTTTCCGGGCATTCTTGCCTCACTTACCGTTGCGGCAGCAGCAACTTTCCTTTCCGAGCACTATGGGGCGCCTACCATGCTGTTTGCCCTTCTGCTCGGCATGGCTTTCAGGTTTTTGTCTGAAGGGGGGAAAGCCATAGCGGGCATTCAGTTTGCATCCAAAACGATCCTGAGAATCGGGGTCGCTCTTCTGGGGATGCGGATTACACTCGAGCAGATCCTCTCTCTCGGTGCCGGACCGATGGCGATTGTTATTGTTTCAGTGATGCTGACGATGCTGTTCGGGCTGGGACTTTCCAAGATAATGGGCAGAGGAAAACGTTTCGGCGTGCTTACAGGAGGAAGTGTCGGCATTTGCGGGGCATCGGCTGCACTTGCGATTTCCGCGATTCTTCCCAAAGACGAGTACAGTGAACGGAATACTATTTTCACCGTTATCAGCGTGACCGCTCTCAGTACCGTTGCCATGATTCTCTATCCGGTCGTCGTCGATCTGTTCGGGCTCGATCACGAGATGGCCGGCATTTTTCTCGGCGGAACGATCCATGATGTTGCGCAGGTTGTTGGTGCGGGTTATTCCGTTTCCGACAAAACCGGAGATACAGCAACATTTATCAAACTTCTGCGAGTTGCCATGCTGGTACCGGCTGTTTTTGCCCTCTCGGTGATTTTTCATACCCGCAACAAGGAAGAAGGGAATACCGGAGGAGGAGTTTTCCTTCCGCCGTTCATTATTTTCTTCATTCTGCTCGTCGGAATCAACAGTACCGGTGTGACGCCGGAGCCGATTCGTCAGTTCATTGTCGATACCTCACGCTGGTGCCTGGTTACAGCCATAGCGGCTCTGGGCATGAAAACATCCCTGAAAGCACTTTTCGACGTGGGCTGGAAGCCGGTATCGATTATTATTGCCGAAACGGTGTTTCTTGCCGCCCTGGTGTTGGGGGCTATCCACTGGATTACGTAAGACAGTAAAGAGTGAAACTGGCAGAGTTTTGGTGTGCCGAGGCTGTTTTTTCTTGACTATAGTTATGTAATTATGTAATATCCATGCTCGATAATCCCCCTTTCCAAAAAGACAAGGTTTCCCCGGCCATTGAAACAATGCAGGATCCGGGGTGGATAGTAATCTTCAGTAAAAAAATAGATAACAAGGAGAATCCATGAGTGAGATTGCAAGCAATATGGAACTGGATTGCAAAGGAATGAACTGCCCTTTGCCGATTCTTAAGACCAAAAAGGCCGTCGACAGTTTGCAGAGCGGCGAAATACTCAAAATGATGGCCACCGACCCCGGATCCGTCAACGATATGGCTTCATGGTCGAAAAGAACCGGTAACGACGTAGTCGAGCATACCGAAGAGGGTGGAGTTCACACCTTTTATATCAAGAAAAAATAGCATTACTGATTAGCAAGGGGAGAGAACTCCCTTGAACTCAGGCTGTCTGATATCATGCGCACAGTGGTTTCCTGTGCGCATGGTGCCTTGGGACTTTCATATAATTCACCCACCCTTTGCCTCAGATCATGGATGAGTTGCCATGAGTGTAGTGAATGTGCCCCGGTTGATGATTTCCGCCTCCCATAAAAGCTCAGGCAAGACGCTGGTGAGCCTTGGTGTCATGCGTAATCTTGTGCATCAGGGGATCGGTGTGAACAGTTTCAAGAAAGGCCCCGATTACATCGACCCGATGTGGCACAGGCTTGTTACAGGAAGGGAGTGCCGAAATCTCGATCCTTTTCTTATGGGAAGCAAGGGTTGTGTCGAGTCTTTTATCCGCCATAGCGATGAAAACAGCTACTCTCTGATCGAAGGCAACCATGGTTTCCATGACGGTATGGATATCGATGGATCCGACAGCAGTGCCGGTCTGGCACATTTGCTGCAAACGCCGGTTTTACTGGTTGTAGACAGCAGGAAGATGAACCGTGGAGCGGCAGCCATTGTAAAAGGTATGCAGGCAATGCCTCCGGAAACGGATATTGCCGGTGTTATACTTAACCAGGTTCAGGGTGCACGGCAGGAGGAAAAGCAGAAAAATGCGATTGAACGATTCTGCAATATTCCTGTTCTCGGAGCGGTACCGAGAGATAAGAATCTTGTTATAACGGAAAGGCAGCTTGGGCTGACGACGGTCGGTGAAACTTCCGATGCTGAAGAGGTTATCGCCATGGCAGGTGAGAGCATTGCCGAAAATTGTGATCTCAGTGCGATCCGAGCTCTTTTTTGCGGGGCTTCCCCACTGGAAAAAGTGGAGGCGGCGTCTGAGAACGTAGGAAAAACATCGGCTTCAGTAACTATCGGCGTATTCCGTGATCCTTCTTTCTGTTTTTATTATCCCGAAAATCTCGAGGCATTGCAGGATAATGGCGCGGAACTGGTTTTTATCAATGCTCTGAACAATACCGCATTGCCTTATGTTGACGGACTCTATCTCGGCGGCGGTTTCCCTGAATCATTTCTGGAAGAGCTCAGCAGCAACACAGGTCTTTTAAAAGAGGTAAAGGATGCTGTGCAGTCCGGAATTCCTCTGTATGCCGAATGCGGTGGATTGATCTATCTCTGCAAAAACGCTCTTTACAATGGTAAAACATATCGGCTTGCGGGAGTTCTCCCGTTTGAAATAGGTTTTCAGCAAAAGCCCGTCGGACACGGCTATGTTGATCTGAAGAGCTCTTTTGCAAGTTCCTGGTTCGACAAAAACGAGAAGATCAAGACACATGAGTTCCATTATTCCAAACCGATCGGTCTTGCGGATGATGTTGTCTATCAGTTCGATGTTATCCGGGGATACGGAATTACCGGCAGGCGTGATGGTTTTGTAAAGGGTAATCTTTTTGCCTCTTTTGCTCATATGCATGCTACAGGGAATCCAGGCTGGGCAAAAAAGTTTGTTGCTCTGGCATTGGAGTATCAGACTAAAAAACGTGTTACCCGTTGTTAATTCATGACTTATTCCTGACTCTGCAGTCGGGGTTGTTTTTGAGCGAAAAATATCATGGGAATTTGTGATTATATGCCTATATAGTTGCGCAATAAAAATATTTTGGCGCGGGCTTTTTTCTTTGGCCGTGGCATATTATCTTGAATGCATTTCAGCTGTATTTCAACGCAATTTTAGTATTGCTGCTACTTGTAAAATTTCATACTGCTAATTTATCTATAAAGGAGTCGGATTATGGCGCTTGAAGTGAATGGTGTTGCTATCGAAACTGATGACGACGGTTATCTTGTCAATCTTGATGATTGGTCCGAGGATGTCGCGAACAAACTTGCTGAGTCTGAGGAAATCACAATGGCCGAAGAGCACTGGAGTGTAGTTAACTTTCTTCGGGAATATTACGACGATTACCAGATAGCTCCTGCAGTGAAGGTATTGACCAAAGCCATTGCAAAGGAGCGAGGCATGGATAAGAAAGCCGCATCGGAGTTTCTTTACGGTCTTTTCCCGAGCGGACCAGCCTTGCAGGCATGTAAAATAGCCGGGTTGCCGAAACCAACTGGCTGTGTTTAAGGGGCAGAAAGTCTGTTTCCCTTCCAATTATTTGTGAATTAAAGGAGGATCATTATGTCAGATGCTAATGGAGCCGGCTCAAACGGGTCGGGCAACGGGAAGTTTCTGAACCCCACGCCGATGCTGGACGAGCTTGAAAGCGGTCCCTGGCCGAGTTTTGTAACAGGGCTCAAGGAACTTGCCGAACGGACAAAAAAACCGATGCTTCGCGGTGTTATGGATCAGCTGGAATATTCCTACCAGACAAGGATGGGATATTGGAAGGGCGGTCTTGTCACTGTGAAAGGATACGGGGCAGGGATTATTACCCGATATTCGATGATCAGGGACAAGCTTCCTGAGGCTTCAGAATTTCACACGATGCGTATCCAGGCGCCTCCCGGATTACATTACAATACACAATCGCTCAGAGAACTCTGTGATATCTGGGAAAAGCACGGTACCGGCCTTATCGCCCTGCATGGTCAGACCGGTGATATCATGCTTCAGGGTATCGAGCAGGATAAGGTCCAGGAATGTTTCGACGAGCTTAACCAGAAAGGATGGGATCTCGGCGGTGCAGGCGCAGGTATGCGTACCGGCGTTTCCTGTGCGGGACCCGCTCGCTGCGAAATGGCCTGCTACGATAATCTCGAGATGCATGAAAGGGTGATGAAGCATTTTGTCGGTGCGGTTCATCGCCCTGAATGGAACTACAAGTTCAAGCTCAAGTTTTCCGGCTGTCCCAACGATTGCACCAATGCTATCATGCGTTCCGATATTGCCGTT
>JANQFD010000015.1 GCA_028278005.1 Chlorobium sp.
GAGATTTGCAATGGAGCCATCGAGTTCACTGCCGTAGTCTCTCGGCCTCAAACCTTTCCCGGCATCATTCCCGGTTTGGACTCCTCTATTGCTCCGGTCAACGATCGTGTGCTTTCCCCTGACAAACGAAGTGCTTTCACCCGCATCGTACAAGTAATTTCTCGGCTGTGACCCTTCCCGAACCCTGGCCCTCCCGCTTCTGTCAACCAGTTCATCTTCCCCCTCACCGCCAACAACACGGATAATGATCCCCTCTTTTGTCTGCCCGCCGCTTATATCAGCACGGTCGTCACCTCCCAGCAGGTACAAACGAACTTCAGAGGTTTGATCCGGGTAGAAAACCCTGGAATAAAACGGTTTCGTTTCCACCGTTGCACTACCGTCCGAAACCCTGAAGATATCGATCCCCACACTTCCGTCACTGTTGCGCGTCAGACGGGCGTCTTCTTCCTTGTCACTGGCATAGATATCAACCTCTTGCGCATAAATCCGATAGAGCTCGTCCGAAGCCTCTTTCAGAAGGTCCCGCCTTGACTTGAGGTCGTGAACGATCCGTCTCCCCTCCTTGCTATACATCCCGGCAGGCATCCGGCTGACAGCTTCTTCAATAACCCCGTCCGTAAGAACCCCCTGCAGTTCAAGCGCTGTACGTTCCCATTCAAGACGGTCGAGCGAGGAAAAAACAAGTCTGTCGATCGGACGGCCCGACCAGGAAAGGAAGTAAACCTCGTCAAGATCATCGCTGAACCCTTCTATCTGGGGGATAATCTGGGTAATAACCCAGGAAAACAATCCATCCTGGCGTGAAAAAGCATTGTCACGGTCCTTCGGGACCGGTTTCCAGGTGACGATCCCATTATCATCCTTAAATCCGGCCCAACGCCATTGCCCCACATGCCTGTCCCAGTCACCGACAAGAATATCGATCAGTCGGGCCCTGAGATAAGCACTTGCGTCAACAACATGCCTGTTGTCCTTCCGGAGTCTTCCAACCATCGATGATGTTTTGACAACTTTATCCGCGCCGGCGAATGCATTTTCCGGGCCGTCATTCTCATCGGGATGCTCTTCAATCGTACCGAGCAGACCGGCAAATTCATCGTGGTACTTTCCAAGAACCTCCCTGTCGTATGGCATGATAACAAACCGTGCAGGAGCATGTAAGACACCGGCCGCATCGAGCAGGGGAGAAATAACGGCAGGGCTTGCCGGATTTGCCGAGCTAACCTGATCCTGAACCACATCTGAAACTATTGTGTTTCGAAGTTTTTCAGGCATTCCCCTTGCCGGGTCCTTGTCAACTGTTCTGAAACGATACTCCCTGCCATCGGCGCCCTTAAAACGCAGACTTATTGTCTGGAAACCTCCTCCTTTTTTCAACGGCGTCAAACCTCCGGCAAAACTGTCGAGGTCAAGAACCTCCACATCAACAGGAGAAGTCCAGAGTGAACGCCAGTGATCGCCAAACAGCAGGCGATGAACGGCACCCGCCCTGTAGTGCTCTCCGGGAACGACCTGCACTGTTTTTTGATCACCTAAAACAGAACGGGGAATTTTCTGTGGCTGAGCCTGAACGATCAGGTGGGTGGAGAAAAAGGAAGCGGCAACAGCCAGCGCTGTAACAACAATACTTTTCCGGAAAAATAACATAACGTTTCCATGTAGGATTCATTCTCCGCTGCTTTCCAGACAATCGGTACTGTAAATATACCAGTTTCATTGCAAATACCAGCTGCAAGGGTTTCATGGCAAGGCTGATCCTTGCTTGCGCAGGGAATACCTGAAAAGTGACGCATCGCCTCCAAATCCTTCATTGCTTATCAGCATCTCGCTATCGGATGTAAATGCGAGCCCCTCGGGCTGCGGATGATCGCCTGAAGGCAGTCGGACCGCAGCGATGAATTCTCCTTGAGAACTCAGTTCTACAAGCAGCTTTCCTTTCGCCGCGAGAATGAAAAAAGAACCGGAAGAAGGATGACGCTCTATTGCTGAAGGCTTGAATTTTTGAAACGCACTCTTTTTTTTCAGGCTCTTGCCGTCTAAAAGAAAGCGGGGTTCTTTATCAAGCTTTTTTGTTTTCAGCGAGAACGAAAAAACAGGCTTTACCCGCGACTTCGCCTTTTTTTTCCGTAACAGCATCTCCCTTAGCGAAATATTACCCGGGTACTCTTTGCAGGAAAGCAGTAAAGCATCGGTCAGAGGATCGTAACATAAACCCTCGACGTCGAAAAGATCATTCAAAAATGTTTCATACCGCACGGCCTTTACCGCTTCTCCATCTTCCCCTTCAGAAAACTCGTAAATGACCCCCGCACTGGTTACCATGTAAAACCGCCCGCCGGATATCGCGATATCCTCGAAATCCTCCAGCACCTGATCATATCCATACCAGCGTTTTTCATGGATATAAAACCGTTTGATGATCTTACCGGTCTGCATATCGATCTCATAGACCGCACCTTTTTCATCATCATGTGCAAACAGTCCCCCATCTTCCGAAACAGCAATTCCAGAGATTTCCTTGAGTACGGCCGGAAGTTTCAATTTCTTTTCAGGATTATCGAGGTCATACCGTGAAAGCAGAGAATTTTCAGCGTGTAGCAATCCGTTGAACATAACGGAGACCAGTAAGACCGAAAACAGCACGAATGGCAATCGTCTCATAGCTATCATTGCAAACCCCCTTTTCCTTGTGTGAACTTCTATTCGCAAATCGTGCACCTTTCATCCCGATACAATGGTAACTCATGACAATGATTGGTGAACCGGTCACAGGAATAAAAAAAGAGTCCGAATCCGGATGATCAATACTGCATTTCACGCGAGCAGATGAAGACGCGAGAACACATAGTCAAGGTGGTCCTCATTCAAAACGATTCTGTAATAGTTGGTCCCCTCGAGCCGAATCGGGCGGCTGTCACGATCACTCAGGAACTTCCTGCTTTGTTTGCTGTTGTACCAGTAAACAAGCCGGATCTTCTCACGATCGATTTCAAGCGCCGTAATTCCTCTTTTTCCGATGGCGCACCCGGAGTTAAAAACGCTCGGAATGGTGAGATTGTTGTAAACGCCGCTCCGCAAACCGATTTTTTTCCCCTGATCGTAACAGGCGTCGAGCTCTTCCTTCAACGTCACTATCTTGTCTTTTATCGCGTCCCTCTCCACCGCTTCGGCAGCGGGAAATGCCCGGCAAAGCTCTTCAATACGGTAGTTAAGGTAATCAACCTTGGACAGGGACTCGAAAAGGGGACGGTGTGTATGACCGATAACAGAAACGATTTTGGCGTTATTGGAGAAGTCATAGATGGATTTTTCAATCGCAAAACGGCGGCGGCTGTTATAGGCAATGGAAAAATTCCGGATACCGAAAGGTTTGGCGATATATCTCAGGAACCAGACGACCGAACGACTGACAAACGGATAGGTTTCCCAGAGAAAAACCGATGCCTGATGGCCATGAAAAACAAGAATATCCTCTTCACGGTAACAGAGCTTCAATGACTCCAGCAGATAAGGCGAGAGAATGTAACCCTTTTCATCCAGAAGCGAAGCATCGTGGTTTCCGAATGTTCTCAGAAAAAAACCGGCCTCGTTAAAACGCAGAAAAAGATCGTAGATATGACGCCACTCCGCAACGATATCATGGAGAGGAAATTTGAAAAGCTCTTCAATATCACCATTCAGAATAAGACTGTATTGCTCGGGCAGATAGTATTTGCCCATTACCGCCTCGACAAGGGGAGCATTGTGCCGGAATTCGTCACGTCTCCCTCCATTTCCCATATGCAGGTCGCTCAGGATAAGGATCTTCGAACCCTGATCGAGCTCGATAGATTTTGATTTTTTCAGCAAACGCTCAAGGTGGGGATGCTTGTTGTTGGTATTGAGGAGTTTCATAGGCAATCGAGGGTATCAACAATGCTTTGGCTGCATTAAAGAATGAGCGTCATGCCGTTCATTTCCGATCAAGGATCGCTGGAAATGGTCAATCATTTTATTTTTCCGCCTCGGTATAAAAAAAGAGATACCCTGTCATTATTTCTTATTGCTTCCTTTACAGCCTCAATATTTTTATCACATCTGAGCAGCGTCTTCCATGAAAGCAGATGCCGCTCCTCATGAAAATCTGAATTAGCGATATAATTAAACTTTTTCAAACCGACAACATTAAAGAGGTCATCCCTGTTTGCAACCTCCCATGCATCGAACATGGCAGCGAGCCTTTCATGGTTTTTCCAGAGGTGTGCAGAGGGTTCCTCGCCCGAATGGTTCCTCACGTAAGGATGGCAGGCAACCGATATTCCCTGCTGCTGTCTTATTTTCTCTATGATCTCTTCAACCGGAAGATCGGGAGAGATGTACTCCTTGATATCAAGAGCAAGAATATGGTATCGATCAGTATTGT
The DNA here is from genome assembly GCA_028278005.1 of Chlorobium sp. Lineage (GTDB taxonomy): Bacteria > Bacteroidota > Chlorobiia > Chlorobiales > Chlorobiaceae > Prosthecochloris. The sequence goes on from JANQFD010000015.1 coordinate 4,406, forward strand.
TCGTTATCTCGATCCCCGGCATCAGAAGCATACCGTACTTCTCCCAGGACTTTCTTGCAGCCATCCACAATGCTTCCTGGTACCTGCAGAAATCCTCCCTGCTGACAGCAAAGAGTTCAGATGCCGTTTTTTTTGACCTGTTTATGCTTCCACTGTCCAGGACATGATCGGTGACAGCAATAACATCAAAGCCGGACTCGCCATAGAGTTCAACAACTCTCTTCAGCGAACAGTGGCCGTCGCTCCAATTGGTATGAATGTGAAAATCACAATAGAGCCATTGCATAGTTTACAGCATATTCCACTGATAAAAAACCAACCATTCCAGGCGAAATCTAAGGAATAATGCCCTGCAGGGTATGGCGTTCATGTGAACTTCATGAAAACTGTTTTCAAGCGTCAGTAATAATCCTGCCTCTTAAAACAGGTCAAGAACGCTTTTTCTTTTCGAAACACTGTCTGCAACACCGTTTTTTTGAGCTGATGCCTGTTTCGTTGAATCAATCGTTCTATCATTTTTTTTCAAGCTGTCGGCAGTTCCTGTTTCAGCAGAATCCGCCGATTCTTCAACCGGCTGTTTCGCGGGAGATGAAAGAATACCGTCAAGCAAGGGCTTGAGAATTCCCTCTGTCTGCTTTGCGCTATCGACTGTTTTTCCAGGCGAATCCTGACTGTCGCCCTGAAGAATAGTACGTATCCCCTTCTTCACATTCTCTTTAAACCCGCCACTGTCTGCAGCACTGCTGTCCGGTTTCGATCCGGGCAAAATCCTGCTGAGAAGATCGTCTGCAACGTTTTTCTGCAGTTCTTCCTTGAGAGAGATGGCGATCCTGTCAGCTGTTTTTCCCAGGTCGAGCCCTATTTGAGGCTTTTGTATAGACCCTTTCAATACGGCATCGACAATCACCGTATCAGGAAGGGTTACATTCCTGTCTTTTATTGGAAGCTTTGCAAGCAGACCGCCAAGTGTTTGAATCCCGGTCTTGCCGATATACTTTTTTGGAATGACAAGACCGATCTTCCAGTCAAGGCTTTTATCAAATCCGGTAACACCTGAAGCGTTCAGCTTGATGTCATTGACCCTGAAAGAAAACGGAGCCGTTGTGACAAGACCTTTCTCAATGGCAAAATCAAGTGCTGCTTCAGGCACTTGCAGGGTATCCAGTTCTTCAACATCAAGAAGCAGGGCAAGCTTTCGGATAGGCGGAAAATCCTCGATTACCAGCCCTTTGGTCTCGATACTCCCTTTACCTGTCACTGTTTCCAGAACCGGCTTGAGGTTTTCATCAAGACGTGATCGCATGTTCAGTCTGGCAGAAACATCCCCTTTTGCATAATCGGCTACAGGAGCCACCGTTTCGAGCAGTTTCAAAGACTCGTATGAACGGGTAATATTCATTTCTGCGGCAGTTATGCTGAAATCGGCATCCGTTTTTCCTCCTTTCGTGCTGTAAAAACCATTGACGGCAACACTTCCTCCAAGTGTCGCAGCGTTGATATCCCTGAACTCGAGTTTCTCGTCTTCCAGGATTACAACACCTTTTGCCTGCTCGAACAGCATCTCGCCAAACTTCACTTTGTCAAAATCACCGTTGACTGTCATCGAGACACGACCCGGAAGCATGATCCCTTTCGCCTCTTCTTCGAGACTGCGATACTCGTCAAGCTGTACAAGATCTGAACGTACTGCCACCCTTCCCTCGAGGCTCCCTTTTCGCATGAGGTATGCGAGATAATTTTCCAGTCTCCCGTTTGCGGAATAATCGCTTTTCCCTGTTTTCATCTGCAGATCGACAAGATCGAGATAACCGGGGGATACATTGAGTTGA
>JANQFD010000030.1 GCA_028278005.1 Chlorobium sp.
GTTCAGCCTGCTCTTTTGCATCGAACAACCCGAATACCGCCGAACCGCTGCCTGAAAGACTTGCAAAAAAGGCTCCCTGTTCAAGCAGCCCTTCCTTAACCTCCCGAACCGAGGGATAGTGATCGAAAACCACCGGTTCGAAATCGTTTTCAAAAGCAGGAAGCACGGTAAGATCATGCTTTTCAGCAAGCTGTTTAACCATGTTCCTTAAATCCGGCAACTCCCTTTCGAACCGCGGATAGAAATTCCTGTATGCCCAAACGGTGGAGATATGTTCCCCCGGAAAAACCGTGACTATATGGAACGGCAGAGAACATGCAAGATCCTGAAGCAGTTCGCCGATACCCGAGGCAAATGCAAGCCCCGATGATTCGAGAAAAAAGGGCACATCCGCACCAAGCTTCACCGCAAGAGCATGAAGATCATCCGGGGAGGCATGAATGTCCCATAACATGTTCAGAACTCTCAGGGTTGTTGCAGCATCGCTGCTGCCTCCCCCGAGCCCTGCTCCAAAAGGAATGTTTTTTGTCAGTCTGATCGACACACCCTTGTCAATCCCGGCATATTCCCGTAAGGCCCTGGCTGCTTTCAGGCAGAGATTGCTGTCATCCGAGGGGAGATCAAGGTTGCTGCAGGTCATGGCAAGCTCGTCAGCCGGTTCAAATATCAGTTCATCATACCAGTTGATCGGAGCAAAAACGGTTTCAAGAGTATGATATCCATCCGGTCTTTTTCCGGTTATCAACAGACCAATGTTGATCTTTGCAAATGCCTTGACAGAGCTGTACTGCATTGAAACGTATTCCTGAATTGAAGTGAATTGTTTTTATACGAATATTTGCCATATTGCATGAAACGAGGGCGCGATTATTTATTGTCATCAGTGCCGACCGCATTGGGTAAGTGTCCCGTCAAGCCGGGATCAACAAAGCAATTGAAGCGAGGGATACATAAATAGAGTCGCCCGCGACAAACCGCATCATACCAGAAAGCTATAACTCCGAATCACGCAACAGGCTTATGACTGTATCGAGAATATCCGCTCTTGCGCTGTTCATCTGCCTCATCTTTTCTTCCTGTCTATCCCGCGCTGCAGCAAAGCAGTCCGGCTATAGTGCCTACATTCTTCAATACGTGCAGCAAGATAAGGTTTATTTATTAGAAAAACTTCGTCCCAGTGTCACGAAACAGTCTGAAAAAACAGTCATTGACGCCCTGCTTTCCGAAGACGGTCCGCGCGCGGCATATCTGTTTCAAAAACAGCTGAAGGACTACCCCGACCCTTCTCTTGATTCACTGAGTAAGGCACGCCTTGCCGCCTACAGATCGGCCCTTTCCTCCGAACCGGAAATCATGCGTTCGGTAACACAGCATGCGTTCATCCTCCAGTTCGGCAGTTTCGGCTCTCCCGAAAACGCCCGGAAACTCGCCATGCAGGTATCCCCCAGGATACCGGTCCGCATATTCAGTGAAAAAGGCCAATACAAGGTCCGCTCGAAGCAGCTCTACAGAACCAGAGCTGAAGCCGCAGCCAAAGCGAAAAAACTGCCTTTTAACTCATATGTCGTTCACCTGAGATGATCGTGCCATGATCATGCAAAAGGTTGGTTACCGGATGTATACACGATGAGCAAAACGATCGATTTCCTTGGTGAATCTGCAGCAGTCCTGCAGCTGAAAAATCTTGCCCTCAAGGTATCGCAAACCGAGGTCACCGTTCTGATCACCGGTGAAACCGGATCAGGCAAAGAGGTCCTTGCACGCTTTATCCATTCGAACAGCCGGAGATCGCATAATAATTTTGTTCCCGTCAACTGCGGAGCCATTCCTGCCGGCATACTCGAATCCGAACTTTTCGGGCATGAAAAAGGGGCATTTACCGGAGCACTCCAAAGCCGCAAAGGGTATTTTGAAAGCGCTGACAAAGGGACCATTTTCCTTGACGAAATCGGCGAAATGCCTCTTGAGACCCAGGTAAAGCTGCTGCGGGTTATAGAAACCGGTGAATTCCAGAGAGTCGGTTCATCGGAGACCGTGTATTCCGACACCCGGATCATCGCTGCAACCAATAAAAAACTGCCGCAGGCTGTTGCCGAAAAAAACTTTCGCGAAGATCTTTACTACCGGCTGCACAGTGTCGAGCTTCATATTCCTCCGCTCAGGGAACGGGGAAGGGATGTTCTTCTTCTTTCCGAATATTTTATCCGCCAGTTCGAACAAAAACACGGCATTTCTTTTGAGGGATTTACAAACGATGCAGCAGAAGCTCTCCTCAGGTACAACTGGCCGGGTAATGTTCGGGAACTGAAGAATCTTCTCGAATCCCTGCTTATCCTCGAAAAAGGCAGACAGATTTCACCAGAAATCCTTGACAGGCATCTTGTTCAGAGAAACCGCTACAAAAGCCTGGTCCATGACCCGGACAAATCCGAAAAACATGAGTTGAGTCTTATATACAGCAGCCTGATCAAGCTGCATCAGGAAATAAGCGATATCAAACAGCTGCTCCGGCAACAACCGGAAAACCTGCATGAAGCCCCCCCCAAAAAACCGCTGCTGCTCCCGCCACCCCTGCCCGAACAGCCGCCGCAAAAGGAATCTCAACAGGAGACGGAAGTCCAGACCCTGGAATCGCTTGAAAAAAAAGCTATAGCCGACGCGCTGGAGACCTTCGGGGGCAACAAACGGCAAACCGCCAAAGCACTTGGGCTCAATGAAAGAACGCTGTACAGGAAAATCCGAAGGTACGACCTCGGGAATGAACATTGATCAGCGTTTTCTTACCAGGGAAAAAAGAATAACTACCACGGAAACTGCGACTGAGATTCCGGGCAGGAGATCGGGATGACGGGTATAAAAGGTCAGCATGTCGTTCCGCTCGACGTCAGCGGCAAGAGATTCCCGCATCCACCATGGCATTTCAGCGTAGACACGCCCGTATTTGTCGATAAACTGCGAAACACCGGTATTTGCACACCGGGCCATCGAACGGCGGTTCTCAACGCACCGGAACCTCGCTATAGCCGCATGCTGATAGGGTCCGTATGATTTTTCATACCAGCCGTCATTCGTGACAAGAGTGAGAAATTCCGCTCCCCTGCTGACGAAATCCGCGACAAGACCGGGAAAAATAGATTCGTAGCAAATCACATTCGAGGTTTTCACCTCCTCCCCCCCGGCTGTAGTGAATGTCATGATGGTTTTGTCGCGACCCTTTCCCCAACTGCTTATACCGGCAAGTGACAGCGTAAATCCGTCAAGCCAGGGCGCATATTCCATGTACGGCACACGTTCGGCAAAAGGCACAAGCTTCATTTTTCGGTATATCTGGGGAAGTCGCCCGTTTGCACTGACAAGCATCGATGCATTAAAGGTTTGATAGTACCGTTCCTGATCTGGATCAAACCGGTAAAGAGACTCGCTGCCCTCGACTTCGTTCTCTGAATAGTAGACAATATCGGAATACCCGCTGAGAAGCGTTGTATCCCAATGGGTCACCATTGAGATCAGAAGGTCGTAGTAGGAACGGTTCCGGGGATCGAGAATGTAGAACGGTATCGCGGTTTCGGGCCAGAGAACCAGATCCGGCCTCTCCAGAGATACCGCCCGGTCGGTCATGTTGAAATAAATATGCATGATATCCTCTCCGGTGTAGTGCTTCCACTTGTCGACCGGATCGATATTCGGCTGGACAAGAGAAACCTTCAACGTCGGCCGTGTCTCCTGAAGCTTGTCATCGCTGAATACTTTCGCGGAATATCCCAGCGGAAGCATTACCATCAGAACCATGCCAATAATATGGAGAATCCTGCCCTTCTGCGCCCGATACCGTAACCATGCATCGGCAGCAAGCACATTGAAACAGACAAGCCAGAAACTCACCCCCCAGACACCCGTCACATCGGCATACTGTATCATCCGGTTAAGCAGGGCCTGCGAATTACCCAGAACAAGCCATCCCAGTGAAAGGTCCTGCCCGATATAAAGCCATTCCCAGGCAACCCATATCATCGGCAGGCTGAAAAGCGCAAAACTGTAACCCCGGAATTTCTTCAAAACATAGAAACAGAGCAGAGGAACCGTCGAAAAGAGCGCCTGGGCAAAAATGGTCAGCAGACCACCGGGAAGGGTTGCCAGCGAAATCCACCAGAGGCTGATTCCGCAAAACAGCAGCATTGTGAGGTAAACACGGCTGAAAAAAGTCCGGAAAGATACATCCCTGCGCAGGTAAACCAGCAGAGGAACCAGAGCAATCCAGGCAAAAAGCTCGAGTCGTATAAAGGGGTAGGTGGGGAAAGAGATTCCCAGGAGCACGCCACTCAAAACAGGCAGCCCGTATTCCCGAGGATTAAACCCTGTTTGAGTATTTCTCAACATGACTATCCGGCTTGTTACATTCAACGGAAACCGGCTCAAAAATAGCAAAAACAGGAAGAAAGACCGAATGGCTGAACAGCAGGGAAAAATTGATTTGCAGACTCCCGTTTCATCCCGGTATGCCTGAAAAACAACTGGCCTGAAAGGAATTAATGAGGTATATTTTCTTTTATTTATTTATTTTTATTCTTTAAATTTGTCTTAAGCTTTTAGTTAACAGGAATTACCAGCAAAAAATTTCCTGCTGAAAAATTCTCAACGCCACCAAAAAGGAGATTCATTATGGCTCTATTCGGCACAAAAGACACCACAACCGCCCATGCTGATTACGAGATTATTCTCGAGGGCGGTTCAAGTTCCTGGGGACAAGTTAAAGGTCGTGCTAAAGTAAATGCGCCTGCGGCTCTTCCCTTACTGCCGGCTGATTGCAACATCAAGATCGACGCAAAGCCGCTTGATGGACAGAAAGGTACGGTACGTTTTACTACCGCCATCGAATCAATTGTCGACAGCACAAAAAACACGCTTAATGTTGAAGTCGATATTGCCAACGAAACAAAGGACAGAAGAATTGCTGTTGGTGAAGGCAAACTTTCAGTAGGTGATTTTTCGCACTCCTTTTCCTTTGAAGGTTCAGTAGTAAACATGTACTACTATCGCTCGGATGCGGTCCGCAGAAACGTTCCTAACCCGATCTACCAGCAGGGACGTCAGTTCCATGACATTCTCATGAAGGTGCCTCTCGAGAACAACGACCTTATTGACACTTGGGAAGGCTTCCAGCGGTCAATGTCCGGCGGTGGCGCAAACTTCAACGACTGGATCAGGGAATTCTGGTTTATCGGGCCTGCTTTTACAGCTATCAATGAAGGCGGACAGCGCATTTCACCTATTCAGGTAAACAGTTCCGGTGTGGAAAGCGGTGAAAAAGGCCCGGTCGGCGTAACCCGCTGGAAATTCTCGCATGCCGGCTCAGGTATCGTTGATTCCATTTCACGCTGGACCGAGCTTTTCCCTGTAGAACAGCTTAACAAACCGGCATCAATCGAAGGTGGCTTCCGCTCGGATTCACAAGGTATCGAAGTGAAGGTCGACGGCAACCTTCCAGGCGTATCACGCGACGCAGGCGGCGGTCTTCGCAGGGTTCTGAACCACCCGCTTATTCCTCTGGTTCACCACGGTATGGTTGGCAAGTTCAACGACTTCACCGTTGACGCCCAGTTGAAAGTCGTATTGCCTAAAGGTTACAAGATCCGCTACGCTGCCCCGCAGTTCCGCTCACAGAACCTTGAAGAGTATCGCTGGAGCGGCGGAGCCTATGCCCGTTGGGTAGAACATGTCTGCAAAGGCGGAACAGGACAGTTTGAAGTACTGTATGCACAGTAAGAACCGACCCATGAC
>JANQFD010000099.1 GCA_028278005.1 Chlorobium sp.
AGCCACATAAATACAACGTGACGGGTAATCGAGATATCAAAACCGCCTATAACGATCTTCGGAAGCGCGAATTTTCCGAAAGGATCGAACTCCATCATATTGCTGTCGAGAATGTGGTGCATGATAACGTCACCGGCTCCGCCTTCACCATGACCGCCTTCACCGTGTGCTGCGTCACCATGTGCTGTCTCGGCGTGCGCGTCATCACCATGCGTCGCTTCGGCATGAACGGCCTCTTCATGATGCGCTTCCCCGGAACCATGTGTTTCTGCTGTTGCTGCATGGCTGAGATAGCCGGCCCCGATAAGCATTGGAATGATCAGTATGGCAACCCGGACAATATCCCTGACAGGTAAAGCATTAAAACGTTTCATGCAACTTTCTTTTTCTGTTTGTTCTTCTTCTGGTATCCGAGGATTTCTAAAATCAGGTAGATACAGTAAAAGGCAAAAAACGACAGTACAAAATCATTAATCGCAACAAGCCGCTGGACGATGACTATTGCAACGCATGCCATGATCACAAACAACCGCAGCGCCAGCCCGCCAAAAACAATCCTGGTATATTCGGCCTGGGACTTCTCAAAGGCATACTCGAAAAGAAGGTAACCGACAAGCGCGTTTGCAGCAATCAGTATCCATGCAATAAACACCGAATTCAGCTCGATCCCGTACTCGGCAGACTTCCATAAAATCACGCCCCATAAAATGACGGACAAGATAAGCATCTTTACCAGAAAATCAAACAATGGTCTCATAAGAAACAAAAGAGTTGCAAATTGAATTTATAACTATTGTTAACAATACTCAGGGCTTCTTCCTGTTCGCGTTTTTCACCACTTTCATCAGCACAAGCACCATGCCGATCATCCCGGCAACAACGCCGAGCAGCAGCAGCAGCGGTGTTGTACCAAATTTTTCGTCGGCCCAATACCCTGCAAGCACAAACAATGCAAAACTGACGGCAATCTGAAATCCTATCCCGAGATAATCCGACAGGGCTCTTACAGACCTCCCGAAATAATCGGTAAACTTTTCGTTATCCTCTTGCTTCATCAGCTCTTTACCCCTGAAAGCCTTGATTCCGGTTCCGGCTCCTGCAATCTTTCCTCAGCCATGCCGTCCTGTTTCATATAGACCCTCCCGTTCAGCTTTGCGCCATCCTCGACATCGAGCGCCGCTACGGTGAGGTCACCGTCGATTGACGCCGACGGCTCAAGCCTGAGCTCACCGGATACATCGGCATTCCCCTTGAATTTTCCGGCCACTCTCATGTTTTCTGTAGTGACCTCTCCCTCCACATATCCTTCCTGGCCGATTATAAGGGTAGCCTTGCAGGTTATTCGTCCGTTGACTTTTCCGTCAATTCTGATATCACTTTCCGCAACAAGTTCACCCTGCACGGATGTGTCATCCATCAGAAGCGTCAAACCACCTGATGATGCGGCCCTTCCTTTTTTTCCTTTTTTACCGAACATGGTCGTTGTGTTTTTACTTTGAAATATTGAGATATGCTTCAGGATCGACCGGGATACCGTTCTTCCAGACCTCAAAATGCAGGTGTAAACCTGACGATTCATGGCCGGTATCACCAGCTAACGCGATCACTTCCCCGAGTTTAACCTGCTCGCCCCCTTTTTTAAACAGGCGGCTGCAATGTTTGTAAAAACTCGTGTATTCACCATGATCGACAATCACGGTATAACCGAACGCCCCTGTCCAGTCCGCAAAAATAACCGATCCGTCGGCCACCGCCCCGACAGGTTGATTTCTCGATGTCGCTATATCTATACCATAATGGCTCCTGCCCGGCTTGAAGCGTTGCGAAACAGATCCGCTCACCAGTCTTCCGGTAAACGCCGGCGGCTCTCTGAAAACAGCAGGCCCGGAAACCGGCATAATACCCGATTCAAATACGTTACGCCCGACGCCCCCTCCCGCCGGTATCGTTCTGTCAGCAAGCACGTTTTCCTGGATCATGGCCCCTTCCATCTTCTGGCTGAGCGTTCGCATTTTTTCAATTTCAACAACCAGACTGTCCACTCTGGCAGCCTGTCTGGCCAGAAGGTGCCCCTGATTGCCGGGCAGCGCCCACACCGGCACCATATCCCTCAACGGGGTTCCGAATAACAGCAATCCTGATAAACCTGCCAGCAGAAACATCACCACGAGCAGTACGACAATAAAGAGTCCCGGCTTTCCCTTAAACAGGGTAACAGGTCTCGCTCTTCCGCCTGCGGGGATAAGGCTGAGGGTATATGCGGTTGCTTTCTTGCGGTTTGAAGCCATATTGTTCAGATCAGTCCTTACTGTTTGCTATACACCTTCCACGT
>JANQFD010000104.1 GCA_028278005.1 Chlorobium sp.
GTCGCCATCATCGCAACCAGCGCAGCAATTGTTTGTGCCGGAGGACTCCAGAAAGGAGTCCCGTTCAAGGAGAAAAAAAGGCCTCGATTAAGAGAACTCTTTACTACCGGTCTGACAGCGGCACGCAATCCGAGAATCCTGCTTTCCTACTCGGCAGCATTTATCGCAAGGGGCGACCAGTCCATTAACGGGACGTTTATCAGCTTGTGGGGTATGAACGCAGGCATTGCAATGGGCATGTCTTACGACGATGCTTTCTGGAATGGCACCCTCATATTCATTATCACCCAGGTCGCGGCCCTCATATGGGCTCCTATTGCCGGCCCCTTCATCGACCGCATCAACAGAGTTTCTGCACTGGCTGTCTGCATGTTTCTTGCCATGCTGGGAAACCTTTCCGTGCTTCTGCTCGACACTCCCTTTGATACCATAGGTTATGCCGTATTTATCTTTATGGGAATCGGTCAGATCAGTGTCTTTCTCGGAGCCCAGTCCCTTATCGGTCAGGAAGCCCCAAAGGCTAAAAGAGGCTCGATCCTGGGCACGTTCAACATAAGCGGAGCCATAGGCATTCTCATCATTGCCAAGGCAGGAGGAAACCTGTTTGACAGCATGAGCCCGCATGCCCCATTCGTCATTGTCGGATCAATAAACGCCCTGCTTATGTTATTCAGCATTTATGTACGAATAAAAGCACCTCACAAGCTTGAAACAAGCCCTGAAAACGCATGAGCACCATGAAACCCGGCTCTTCGATCTACTTTATCGGAATCGGCGGCACCGCCATGGCCTCCGTGGCTGTGGCCCTTTCACAAGCCGGTTACAGGGTGAGCGGTTCCGACACGGCTTTGTATCCCCCCATGAGCAAGTATCTCGAAGAACATGCGATCAACTACCGGAGCGGTTACGATCCGGATTTTCTTGTTGAAACAGATCTGGACTTGGTTGTTGTCGGCAACGCCGTCAGCAGGGGAAATCCGGAACTCGAACGTGCGCTTAACGAGCGTATGCAGCTTGTCTCCATGCCGGAGATCGTCAGCAGGAATCTTATCGGCAGGAACCGATCGGTGGTGATTACCGGCACTCACGGCAAAACCACGACAACATCTCTCACAGCGTGGCTTTTCGAACATGCCGGCCTGCAACCCGGCTTTTTGATCGGCGGCATCGCTGAAAATTTCAATGCCGGATGCAGAGCCTCGGGAAGAGATCACGATGGATATTTCATAACGGAAGGGGATGAATACGACACCGCATACTTCGACAAACGAAGCAAATTCATGCATTACCGTCCGGATATTGCGGTCATCAACAACATTGAATTCGACCATGCGGATATCTTTACGTCCATCGAAGATATCAAACGATCGTTCCGGCAGTTTACGGCCCTTATTCCATCAAAGGGCGTCCTGATTGTTAACGGCCAGGATGCAGTCGCATCGGAAATAAGCGATAACGCACCTTGTCCCGTAGAGCGGTTCGGCATGGATGAAACATTCGATTGGTCGGCGGTCAATATACAATCCGGAACAGACAGCACCTCTTTTCAACTGCTGCACAAGGGAAACAAAACCGGTACCGTCACCATCGATCAGTTCGGCGAGCACAACATCCTCAACACCCTTGCCGCAATCGCGGCATCTTCGCACGCCGGCATCCCTTTTTCTTCTATCCAGAAGGCTATCAGGCTCTTCAAGAGACCAAAAAGAAGAATGGAAGTTGTAGGAGAATTCAACAGGGGTTTGACGCTTTTCGATGATTTTGCACATCACCCGACAGCAATCCATGCAACACTTTCATCGCTTCGTCAACGGTTTGCAGACAGAAGAATAATCGCCTGTTTCGAGCCGCGTTCAAATACCAGCACGAGAAACGTTTTTCAGCATGACTTTGAAAACGCATTTACCGACGCCGATATTGTCATCATTGGAAAAGTCCACCGCCCCGAACGATACAGGCAAAGCCAGCGTCTTGACACACGAAAACTCTCTTCTGCTCTGACCCGTTCAGGAAAAAACGTGTATGTTTCCGCTTCGGAATCGGCCACCTATCCACAGGATATCGTAGCATTTATCGAGGACAACCTCAGAGATAACGATATCATTATCCTTTTGAGCAATGGCAGTTTCAACGGCCTCAAACAATTTTTAACCGAAAGTTTTCTAAAAAAAAGCTGATTATTTCATTATAGTTATCTTATTTTCCTGCGAGTTACAACTTTCTGAACACTCTGAACAACAAACCTGAGAACGAAATTATGGTAAAAGTAAAAGTCGGCATAAATGGATTCGGGCGTATCGGCCGTCTGGTCTTCCGTCAGGCAATGGCAAATGAAAAAGTGGAAGTCGTCGCCATCAACGACCTCTGTGACGCCAAAACACTTGCTCACCTCCTGAAATACGATTCAACACACGGTGTTTTCAACGCTGATATCCAGGCTGAAGAAAACGCTCTGATTGTCAACGGCAGCAAAATCGCCATCTGTGCCGAAAAAGATCCGGAACAGCTTCCCTGGAAAGATCTTGGCGTCGACCTTGTCGTCGAGTCGACCGGCATCTTCACCAAACGCGAAACCGCAGCAAAGCATATCGCCGCAGGCGCCAAAAAAGTGATCATTTCCGCCCCTGCAAAAGACACAGTCGATGCAACTATCGTCCTGGGCGTCAATGACGATACGATTTCCGGCAGTGAAGAAATCATTTCGAACGCAAGCTGCACGACCAACTGCCTTGCTCCGATGGCAAAAGTACTTGAAGACAGCTTCGGTATTGAAAAAGGTTTCATGACCACCGTCCACGCATATACAAACGACCAGCGTATTCTCGACCTTCCTCACAAGGATCTGCGCCGTGCACGCTCGGCGGGAAGCTCGATTATTCCGACAAGCACCGGAGCAGCCAAAGCCATCGGCCTCGTCGTACCCGAACTTGCCGGCAAGCTCGACGGCATGGCCATGAGGGTTCCCGTTCCTGACGGTTCAGTCACCGACCTGACGGTAATCCTTAAAAAATCGGCAACCAAAGAGGAAATCAATGCCGCCATGCAGAAAGCTGCAGAAGGCAATATGAGAGGCTTTCTTCAGTTCTGTACTGATCCTGTGGTTTCTAGCGATATCGTCGGCAACCCTCATTCCTGTATCTTCGACTCTCTCCTCACGATGTCGACCGGAAACATGGTCAAAGTCGTGGGCTGGTACGACAACGAACTTGGTTATGCAACCAGGGTTGTCGATCTTCTCGAGATCTACGCTAACTTCGTATGAACTCTACGGAATGGGCTCCTCGCAATAAAAGACGGCCGCTGGCCGTCTTTTTTTTTACCTGTCTCTTCCAGTTTCCTACCGCTCTTTTTTAATCGCTTATCGCCTCGCAACATTTGTTGAAACGATTAGTTTAGGTTATACTAAGTCATTACATATTGGAGCGTTCCTGACGCTTAGCCGCACAACCTTTGACGTTCAGATTATGTCCAAACCTTCCCAGCAAATGAAAGCCATCATCCTTTACGATACTCGCTCCGTCGGAGGCTCGACCGACAGGTTTGTCGATGCCCTCGGAAACAGTCTGGCTGAAACCGGCGCGTATGTGGAAAAAGGCAAGTGCAAGGCAACCGCAGACTACAGTTTCGTTCAGGACTTCGACGTTGTCATTATGGGAGCACCCGTCTATTACCTGCTTGTATCTTCCGAACTGCTTGGCGCTCTTTTTCAAAGCAACCTCAAAAAATTCCTGAGAAGAAAAAAAATCGCGCTCTTTCTGACTTGCGGAAGTCCCGAACCGATGGCATATATGATGTATCTCCCTCAGCTGAAGATCCACATGGTGCGCAATAAGATCCTCGCTGAAAAAGTCTTCGCACCCCAGGAACTTTCCGACAAGCAAGCAATAGACCAGTATGTCAGCAATATCACCGAGGAGTACAGAAAAGCCCTTAAAACACGGAACAGCGCCCTGAGATGGACTGATGAAGCACAGGAACTGCTTGAGAGGATCCCGTCATTTTTCCGCAACAGAATAAAAATAGCGGCTGAAGAATACGCCGAAGAAATGGGCTACCGGGAAATCACCGTCAATGTCATAGATGAAGCCAAAGCCGAACTCGAGTAAACAAAAAAGGCCCTGGTTACAGGGCCTTTTCTGTTATCCGAAAATATCACGGGCCTTCTCAAAAAAGCTCTTCTCATGATCGGTTTTTTCATCCGGCACAAGATGATCGGATTTCCTCATCTCTTTAAGCATTTCCTTATCTTTGTGAGAGAGGTCCTTCGGAATATAGACATTGACTCTTACCAGATGATCGCCCCTGCCCGGTGACTTCAGGTGACCGATTCCCTTACCGCTGATCCTCAGCATGGTATTCGGCTGCGTTCCGGGGGGAACGGTAAGCTTCACACGTCCCTCAAGTGTAGGAACCTCGACCTTGGTACCGAGAACCATATCCGGATAGCTCAGCGGAAGATTGTAGATAACATCATCCCCCCTGCGATTGAACAGTTTGTGCGCGGCCTCTTCAATAACCACTATAAGGTCCCCATTGACACCACCCCTGGGCCCGGCATTCCCCTGTCCTCTCAGAGTAAGGTAGTTGCCGTCTTCCACGCCTGCCGGAATATTCACCTTGACCGTCGTTTCACCCTGCTTGATCCCGTCTCCGTGACAGGAAGTACAACGCTCCTTGACAACCTTTCCCTCTCCTCCGCAGGTTGGACATGCCGTTATGTTGACGAACTGCCCGAACATGGTTTTCGATGCCTGTCGGACCTCGCCTGTTCCCTGACAGGTTGAACAGGTCTCCAGTTCACCTGTTTTCGAACCGGTGCCGCTGCAGACTTCACATGGCACCTGTTTCTTGATTTTCAGGGTTTTTTCAACACCTTTGGCAATCTCTTCAAGCTCAAGCTTCAGCCTGATTTTCAGATCACTTCCGCGGAGACCCGCCGATGACCTGGCTCTTCTGCCCCCACTGCTGAAACCTCCACTGAACACATCCTCAAAACCGAACGGCGAGCCTTCTGCGGACCTCGCACCGCCACCGAACATGTCACTGAACGCACTGAAAATATCACCGAAGTCACTCGCACCTGCACCGTAACCTCCTCCCTGTGAGGATGCGGATGTCCCTACCCCGGCATGCCCGAACTGATCATACCGGCGGCGTTTATCATCGTTGCTCAGTACCTCATATGCTTCGTTTACCTCTTTGAAGTGCTCTTCAGCTTCACGATTATCCGGGTTCTTGTCCGGATGGTACTGCATAGCAAGCTTTCGATATGCTTTTTTTATCTCGTCCTTGGAAGCAGATCGGGATATGCCAAGAACCTCATAGTAATCTCTCTTCATCTGTTGCCTACTGTTCCTTGTATGCTGTTTTCTTGTAATAACATTTCTTTTAATTGCTACTTCGCCACTACGACCTTTGCATGCCGAAGAACCCTGTCTCCAAGCTTGTAGCCGGCCTGGAACTCTTCAATGACCGTTTCAGGCTCTGCATCCGGGGCGTCAACCAGTGTAATCGCCTCGTGGAATGCAACATCCATTTTCTTTCCTACCGATTCAATTTTCGAAACCCCCTTATCGGCAAGCCATTTGAATAGATTTTTCCTCAACAGCTCGACTCCGTCAACATAGGGCTTTGCCTCCTCGGTTTTTTCAAGCACTGCCGGAGCATATGCTATAACCCGATTCACATCATCAACTATGGGAAGCAGTTCCTTTATAGTATTCTCGATAGTGCGGGTTGCGGCCATCTGTGCTTCGCGCTCTTTCTGACGGCGAAAGTTCTCGAATTCCGCCGCCTTGCGCATAAGCTCTTCACGCAGTTTTTCCGTCTGCTCTGCGTTCTCGTTCAACGAATTTTCAAGCTCACTTACTCTTTCGGCAAGAGCTTCAGCCTGAGGCATGGTTTCCTCACCTGTTGTTTCCTCTTTTTGCCCTGTTTTATGCTTTGACGCTTTCTTTGTCATATGTTTACACTTGTTTTAATTAGCTTTCACCCGAGCAGCACTCAAGCCGGATAATGATGCTTCGGTACTGGTCAGGGTTACTGGTCACTGCTGCTCAGGATAACGAGTGCGACAGCCTGTCGGCCATGTAATCGACAAGCCTTACAACACGTCCGTAATCCATTCTTTTCGGACCGAGCACTCCCACTTTTCCCATTGTATTCCCCACATAATACTGTGTAGTAACCACAGTAAAATCATCTGCAGTGGAGGTTCTGTTTTCTTTTCCTATTGAAATGCTCACATCCATCCCGGGTGGTTTTACCGGTGTTATCCTGCCATCTTTTTCAAGCAACTCGACCATCCGGTTTTTATCCTCGATCATGCAAACCAGGTCACGTACTTTCTGGGGCTGATCGAATTCCGGCTGGTTGACTATATACTCGGTCCCTGCGATATACAGCCTTTCAAGAACTGGCGATTCATCAAAAAGGCTGTCTGCGGATCCGACAATCATATTCAGTAAAGCCCTGTCCTTATTGTAATCGGCCAGACGCCTGCTGATCGAATTCCGGATTTCCGAAAGGGTCAGCCCGGAAAGCCTCTCGTTAAGCAGATCGATGACGTTATCGATTTGCAGGCGGGAAACCTCGAGATTCAGCTCCATAACAATGGTTTTTACAAACAGAGACTGAAAAGAAAGGATAACCATTATCCTCGAAGAACTGAGCATGACCATATCCAGCCGCTCGAAAACAGCGTTGGTCAGCCTTGGTGAAATAACGACGCTAAGCTGCCGTGAAATACTTCCGAGCACCTTTGCCGCCGCCTGAAGAACATCAGCAGAATCTTTCGGATCGTGATTGAGCAGTTCAAAATTACGGTCTATGTGGTTTTTCTCCTCCTCACCGATGCGCTGCACACGCATAATAAGATCCACGTAATAGCGATACCCCTTGTCGGTCGGGACGCGGCCGGCAGAAGTATGCGGCTGGCTGATGTAACCATCTTCTTCAAGATCGGCCATGACGTTTCTTATGGTTGCGTCTGAAAGGCCGAGATTATAATTTCTGGCGATATAGCGCGAACCCACCGGAGCTGCATTCAGGACATATGCCTGAATGATAATAGACAGCACCTGACGCTCGCGGTCCGATAATTCCTTGAACTTCATACTTACTACATTGGGGGTACCTCTAAAAACTTATTGCGCGCCCAAATTGCTGCGTTATCCCGACCTTGTCGAGACACTCTCCCGATAGAATCGGGACTCATGACACTTTTTAGAGATGCCCTTGATTCAGTAGATAAACGAACGAACTTTTAAAAAGGCCAAAATTATCAAAAAAAACAACCTGTCACCGTATCCGTCAACGATTAAATTCCGACTTTTTAACACTGATGATACCCTATTAATTTCACCACATCAAAGCCACAGTTCAACGCTGCCGATATGCAAACGGTATAGAGTTTATCCGAATTGAGCGATTGTCGAGCATGCTGCAGATGCAAGGCGCAGGGAATGCCGCTCTATCCCGGCAAGCCGGGACGCTCAGTTCAGGTTTAAAGCGGTTCAGCCGCAGATTCCGTCAAAACGCAGGACAATACCCTGTCCGCCCCCGAGTAATCTTTGTGAACCTCGATGTCACCAAAACCTCCACAGCGAACAATATCCGTCACCTTCGGGGCACCGTCTGCATGCAGCTCAAAACAGAGTATTCCACCGGAAACAAGCAGTTTCGGGGCTCTCTTGGTAATCGCATGATAGATTCCATAACCATCGGAAGTCGTGAGTGCAACTTTCGGTTCATGATCCTTTACCTCAGGTTGAAGGCTTTCCCACTCTTTTTCAGGTATATAGGGAGGATTTGAAACAATCATATCATACTTTTCTCCAACTCTGTCGGTAAATCCCGAAGACATTGCATCGGCACACAGAAATCGGATTTTTTCGCCGACATGGTGCGCATCTGCATTGTTCCTTGCCACCTCGAGCGCTCCTTCCGAGAGGTCGATAGCGGTTAGCGTTGATTCCGGCAATAAATGAGCAAGTGTAACGGCGATACATCCGCTTCCCGTTCCGATATCGAGAATAGAGAATTTCCCGGTTTTCACGTTTTCCCGGTCCGTGAGACGTTCGACAGCATGTTCGAGCATAAGCTCGGTTTCCGGCCGCGGTATCAATACCCGCTCATCCACGGCAAACCTGTACCCGTAGAATATCTGCTCTCCGGTAATATACTGCACCGGCCGGCCGTTGACACGCTCCCTGCAGAACGAACGAAACCTCTCGATTTCATCCCGGTACACAGGACGATTATAATTCAGATATAAATCCATCCTGTCTGTATTCAGGACACATGACAGGAGCACTTCAGCACTCAGCCGGGGTTCATCGATATGTTTTGCCCGGAAATACCCTTCAGTAGCCTTGAGCAGATCCAGCGTCAGCCATTGTTTCTCATTTTCATGCATGGGCTCAGCCAGCAACCGGAATAAATGACGTCAAATTAAGAGAATCCTGTTTACCTCGATAACCGGTTACGATACCTTCCGATATCCGGTATTTTGTTATTTAACGCAAACAGAATTCAAAAAAAAATAGTTAGTTTCATATGCGCAATGGGCGCCTTTATTTATTGTCATGAGTCCCGATTCTATCGGGAGAGTGCCCCGACGAATCGGGGACAACGATGCCATTGAATCGCGGAATAAATAAATAGAGTTGCCCTTATGTGAAAGCCAAAACTGAATGATCATATATACACCATGAAAAGACTGCTCTATGCCGCATGCCTTGCCCTTATGTTCCACAGCTTGTCGGCCCTGCCTCTGTTTGCAAAATTCACCGGCATCATTGACATGAACCTCACACTGCCAAACGGAACCTCCGGAATAACCTATTTTTTTGGCAGCGATGCACAGCGAATGGATATGATAACCCATCTCGACAAAATCCCGGAGCCGCTTAAAACAACGGTTTTAACCCGGGCCTCGCAGCCCGACGAGGCGGTCATCGTTAACCACAAGGCGGAAACATACACAAAAGTGAATCTCAAAACCGCTGCGGAAAACGCTACATTCGTTGATTTCGACAACGATTATACAATCGAAAACAGAGGATCAGCCACTATCAAGGGTTACAAATGCCAGCACGTCAAGCTTTTCAGCGCCTCGGACACTATCGAGATGTGGCTCACGAGGGACATAGGTGACTTTCAGACATTCAGGCTCCTGCAGTCCCAGAATCCGCGACTTTCCAACACCGTACTCGCCAAAAAACTGTCGGATGAAGGAATCGACGGTTTTCCCGTCAAGATCGTTCAGGATAATGAAAACGGCCAGCTTGCGATGGAAGTCGTTTCGGTCCAGCAAGCCCCCCTTGAATCCTATGAGTTCAGCGTACCCCGGCAATATACCGAGATAGCCGATTCCCGGCAGCCTATCAACCGTAAACAGAAGCAGCACCTGAAAAACCTCATGGAGAAAATCAAACAGTTCAAGGAGTAGATCGGATACCTCAAGCATAACAGCAACGATTATCTGATCCGCTACAGCTTCAAACTAATCCGCATTAACAAAAAAAACCTTTACGTGGCAGACACAATCACTCCGAGAGAAAAAGATTACTCCCAATGGTATATCGATCTTGTTCGTTCTGCAAAACTCGCCGATTATTCCGACATCCGCGGTTGCATGGTCATCCGCCCCAACGGTTATGCAATCTGGGAAAAAATGCAGGCGGCCCTGGATGGAATGTTCAAGGCAACCGGCCATGTCAATGCATATTTTCCATTGTTCATCCCTGAAAGCTATATCCAGAAAGAGGCCGATCATATAGAAGGCTTCGCCCCGGAATGCGCGGTTGTAACGCATGGGGGGGGCGAGGAACTGACTGAAAAGCTCTATGTCCGTCCAACGTCGGAAACTGTTATCTGGGCTTCGTATAAAAAATGGATACAGTCATATCGTGACCTGCCGCTCCTGATCAACCAGTGGGCTAATGTTGTTCGCTGGGAGATGCGTACCAGACTATTCCTTCGTACCGCGGAATTCCTCTGGCAGGAAGGACATACGGCACACGCCTCCCCGGAAGAAGCTCAGGAAGAAGTACTTCGCATGATCAATGTCTACAAGACATTCGCCCAGGAACACATGGCTCTTCCGGTTATCATGGGCAGGAAAACAGAGAGTGAAAAATTTGCAGGTGCCGATGAAACCTGGTGCATTGAAGCAATGATGCAGGATAAAAAAGCGCTTCAGGCCGGAACCTCCCATAACCTCGGCCAGAACTTTGCCAAAGCGTTTGATTGTCAGTTCCAGACCAGAGAGGGTAAACTCGAGTATGTATGGGCAACGAGCTGGGGAGTCTCGACCCGGCTTATCGGGGCCCTGATCATGGCCCATTCTGA
This sequence comes from Chlorobium sp., assembly GCA_028278005.1. GTDB lineage: Bacteria > Bacteroidota > Chlorobiia > Chlorobiales > Chlorobiaceae > Prosthecochloris. Next base: position 10,354 of record JANQFD010000104.1, read on the forward strand.
TGACAAAGGCCTTGTACTGCCTCCGAAGCTCGCTTCACGCCAGGTGGTCATCGTTCCTATTCTCAAGGGGAACAAAGAAGCCGTTAAGGAAAAGGCCCGAAACATTGCAATTGAGCTGAACAAATCGGGAATCGCTACATTTGTCGACGAGAGCGAGCAGAACTCTCCAGGCTGGAAATTCGCCGAATACGAATTGCAGGGCATACCTCTGCGCCTCGAGCTCGGGCCGCGCGATATCGCCAATAACCTGTGCATCGCAGCCCGTCGTGATACAGGAGAAAAACTGAAGGTCCCCCTTGACAACGGGTTTGCGGGATCTATCGGCTCGTTGCTTGAGCAGATACAGGAGTCTATGTTCAACCGGGCGCTCGCTTACAGGGACGAAAACACGTTTGAAGTTGCCACCTATGATGATTTCAAGGCATCTGCAGACAACGGTTTTATCATCGCACACTGGGACGGTTCCGAAGAAACCGAGGCAAAGATCAAGGAAGAAACCAAAGCCACGATCCGCGTTTTACCCGAAGACCGGGATTTCATCGAACGGTATTCGATGCATGAACCCGGTACATGCATTTACAGCGGCAGGCCTTCGAAGGGGAAGGTTGTGTTTGCCAAAGCCTACTGAAGCTGAGCGTTTCGCAGCGCGCTTGATCTATTCTTTCGCTCAAAAGAAGAAAAGAACAAAAATGTAAGACGCGCACTGTGAAACCCGCCGGGATTGCCGATCAAACCGAATCTACATCGTTATAGGAAACTTGCGGTAGTATACTACAGCTGCGTT
>JANQFD010000106.1 GCA_028278005.1 Chlorobium sp.
AACTGCTTCATTTGATATCCGCCTGAAAAAAGCCGGCCTTGACGGATTTCCGCTGAAAACGTTTGATAAAGCATCCGAAACGACCTTCGAATTCACTGACATCGAACGGAAAAAGCTCGGCAAGTCCTATTTCAGTGTCCCTGCTGGTTATACAAAAAAGGAATCCGCCCTGCAGATGATGGTCCCGCAGATCTCCGACGAAGACATGCAGCAGCTTGAAAAAATGAAAGAGATGATGAACGAGGAGAACATGAAAGAGATGGAGGATATCATGAAAAACATGCAGAAAAAGTTTGAAGGCATGCAGATGCCCAACCAGTAAGCTTCAGAACATGAATAAACGGAAAAGCCGTCTGTTTGCGGACGGCTTTTCTTTATTCTCGCCTTTACGAACACCGGCGATACATGTCGGCACTACGCATTCAGTTCAGCGCTTCCCTGCAATCCCACGATCTCCCTGTATGCAACACATACCAAACAGGCGCTCAATGGAATGGTTACCAGCAGGCCGATACCGAGAGCCAATGCCCCAACCAGATTGATTGCGGTAAGCATCAGCACAAAAACAAAGATGGAAAACCAGTTCTTTGTTACGATCTGCCGGCTTGTTTCCATAGCCTGCCAGAACTCCATATGGTGCTCGACAATCAGCATGGATACAAACAGGTAGCTCACGATCAGATAGACTCCCGGAATGATAAGCAGAATAAATCCCAGGGTCACAAGTATACCCGAAACAATACTTGCCAGTACCAGCGGAAGAAAATAGTTGAACCCTTTGAAAAAATCTTTGAACTGTACCTCCTGTTGCCGGAGCAGCATAAAGACAACGATAATAAATCCAGCATACAACGGAGGAGTGATCAGCGTCAACGCAAGCGACCCAATGACATCGAGCTTCGATAGCACGATCGTTATCGCAAAAATAATCACCGTGAAAACGATGAACTCTCCCGCGCGGGACTTGAATATCTCCCATCCCTCCTTGAGGTATTTCGAGGGATCGACCTCATACCCCTTTTGAATACGTTCCTCAAATGTCTTCGGATCAACTTTTCGCCCGAAGTCGAACGGCTGTGCACCTTGTTCCATCCCAACCTCCTGTTTGTTTCTGGTTGATAGACATCAATAGTTAATCTGCACTACAGGGGAAAGATAGAGAGGTTTTTTCAGAACCCATGTCACAAAATCGCAAATCGAAAGGCACATTTGCCTGCAACCCGGCGTTCAGGGTACAGTAAGCATGGCAGTAATAAACGGAAAACAGTATGTTCGATCCTCTCTTCAGCGCTTCGGGAGCGCTCGACGCAACCGTAATGGGTAACTGGTAGCAGGAAGAGCAGAGAAACATGTGTCAAGAGGTAAAAACAGGCCGTGAAATATCTGTTGCGGTGTTGATGTGTTTATAATTATTGACTGATACATTGTAAGGCATCATATGGGTCCTATGAGTCCTATAGGTCCTATGCCCCCCATTTCTGCCGCAAAAAAGTCTGGATAAAACCGCCGATTCCCCGCCACCCTCCTCCACTCCCTGACGGGATGAGCCGATGGTGCCCGCAGAAAGGAAAAAAGCTTCTTTCCCCTCCGGGCGCTCAGGATAAAACACCTGTATATGCTACATTAACTGAGTCAGGAAAACTGGACAACACCTCTTTTTCTGTTTCAGTTTCGATAACTTTGTCCCGTTACAATCATGGGCGATACCCGGCGAGAAAATATCTCTGCTGCCCGTTGACAACAATCTGCGTAAAGGAGTGATGTATGCATACTGATCCAATCGACCGGCTGGCAATCAACACAATCCGCCTGCTTGCTGTTGACATGGTGGAGAAAGCACAGTCCGGCCATCCCGGAA